>CAZIYN010000012.1:0-6852 GCA_964543495.1 uncultured Dehalococcoidales bacterium
ACCTGGACATTGGTTATCTCCCTTGCCAGGAACGGAATAACAGCCACCAACGCCAGGAAGAGGGCTCCCGCCCAGGTTATACGGGTAATCACCTGGTTCAAGTAATCTTCAGTGTGTTTGCCCGGTCTTATTCCGGGAACAAATCCTCCCTGCCTCTGTAATGTGCCGGAAAGGTCCTGCTGCTGGAACATAACCATCGTGTAGAAGAAGGCAAACGCCACTACCAGCAGGAAATAGAGCCCCCAGTAAATCAACCCGACCGGCATATCGGCGCCGGGATTAAATGTAGTATAAATCACGTTCGCAAAATTCGGGTCGCTAGCCGGACCCATAAAATACTGGGCAATCACCCCCGGGAACATTACCAGCGACATCGCAAAGATAAGCGGTATCATTCCGGCAGTATTCACGCGCAGCGGAATATGAGTCGCTCCGGACTGTTTATACATCCGGTCGCCACGGAAGACAGTACGGGCATACTGCACAGGAATCCTACGGTGCGCCTCCGTAAATATCACTATTAAAAGGACTGTGGCCAGAGTAATCAGGATGTAGACGATAAGTCCACCCACCTGTCCCTGCTGTCCGACGAGCATTCCGCTGCCTACCAGCTGCCAGTACCCGGCTACGATTCCGCCGAAGATGATTATGGAGATACCGTTGCCGATTCCGTACTCGGTAATAAGCTCACCAAGCCATACCAGAAATACCGTGCCGGCTACCAGAGACAGAATCATGGCCGCCATAGGCAGAGCTCCCACACTGCCAAGTACCGGCGGGTCCGAATTCTGGAGCAGGATTATCTGCCCGTATCCGGAGAATGCCGCCATAGGGACCATCAGCCAGTGAGTTATACGGTTGATTTTATCCCTTCCGGCTTCTCCTTCCTGCGAAAGTGCCTGCAGCCTCGGGATAATGGGCGTCATCAGTGTCATAATAATTGAAGCTGTAATATAAGGATAAACACCCATTGCCGCAATGCTGAAGTTCTTCATAGCGCCGCCGCTGAACATATCGAGCATTCCAAGCAGGGCATTACTCTCGAAAAGGCTCCTCATCGCCTCCGGGTCGACACCCGGCAGGGGAATATGAGCGACGAAGCGGAAAACTATAAGAATTCCGAGAGTGAAAAGAATGCGGCGTCTGAGGTCGGGCAGGCGGAAGGCATCAATCATCGCCTGCAGCAGACGCGGTCTAGTCTGCCTCTGACGCATAAATAACCTCCTCTGCCGAACCACCCGCTGCTTCTATTTTCGCTTTTGCAGCAGCAGAGAACTTGTGCGCTTTTACCGATACAGGATGGTCGATTTCACCGTTGGCGAGTATCTTGACCGGATTACGCAAAGATTTAAGGATACCTGCGGCCAGCAGGCTCTCAGGAGTAATTTCACTACCGGACTCGAAAGTATTCAGTTTATCCATATTTACAATACTGTACTCGGTCCTGAAGATATTAGTGAAGCCGCGCTTCCTGGGCAGGCGTTTGATTAACGGCAGCTGCCCGCCTTCGAACCCGGGACGCATCCTGTAGCCGGAGCGGGACTTCTGGCCTTTTACTCCGCGTCCGGAATAGGTGCCGTGTCCGCTTCCGTCGCCGCGTCCCACGCGCTTCCTGTTTTTCTTGGAACCGGGTGCAGGTGACAGTTCATCCTGTCTCATCTGATTTCTCCTCTACCCTGACCAGGTGCCTGACCTTATTTATCATTCCCCGGAGCGAATCCGAGTCCTGGTGAGTTACGCACTGGTTCAATCTGCGAAGACCGAGCGCTTTTATCGTTCTCTTCTGGTCTTTGCTATATCCTATGGCACTTTTAACCCATGTAATATTGAGTTCAGTCATTATTCTTCCGTTTCCTCATCCAAAGAGGCGACTTCCTCCACAGGAGGCTCCGGTTCTTCCTCAGGCGGTAATGGTATCCCTTTACGCTTCGCCACCGCTCTCTGGGGGTCTTTCAACTGGCTGAGAGCGCGAATAGTCGCCTTGGCAATATTAACGCGGTTGGCGCTGCCCAGCGATTTGGTTAGTATATCCTTAATCCCGGCTGCCTCAAGGACCGCCCTGATACAACTCCCCGCGATAATACCCGTGCCCGGCGCCGCCGGTTTAAGCATTACCCTGGCAGCCCCGAACTTGACGGTGGTCTCATACGGAATCGTTGTACCCTTCATGGGCACTTTTATCAGGTTTTTCCTGGCAATGGCGTTTGCCTTGTTAATCGCCAGCGGTACCTCGTTCGCTTTACCCAATCCGATACCGACATGCCCGTTTCCGTCACCGGATACGACAAGAGCGCTGAAACTGAGGCGTTTGCCTCCCATCATCACCTTTGCCACCCTGTTGACATTAATCAGTTTGTCATTCAGCGGCAGATCGGTCGGGTCTATAGTATTCGAACGTTCCTGCATTTTTATTCTAACTCCTCCGAATTCCTCCCTAGAACTTCAGCCCTTCTTTACGGGCGGCTTCCGCCAGAGATTTCACCCTGCCGTGATACTTGAATCCACCGCGGTCGAAAGCTACCTGTTTTATTCCTTTACTTTTAGCCCGTTTGGCAATAAGTGTACCGACGAGCCCCGAACGGTCCGTCTTATTTTTCCCCGCCAGTTCACCTTTTATCTCCGGGTCCAATGTAGAAGCGGCGGCCAGGGTCTTTCCCTGAGTGTCATCAATTACCTGGGCATATATATGGTTCAGGCTGCGGAATACACACAGGCGGGGAGCAGCAGCGTTACCGCTGACTTTCGCCCTGACCCTGAGATGTCTTCTTTTACGCGCTACCCGCGCGGTATCCTGCGCCATCTATTCTCTCCTGCCTATAGCCTTTCCTGCTTTACCAGCTTTAAGCTTTACCACTTCTCCGGCATACCTGATGCCTTTTCCTTTATAAACATCGGGCGGGCGGATGGCGCGAATCCTGGCTGCCATCTCGCCGACGACTTCCTTATTAATCCCCGATACTTTTATCCGATTGTTCCCTTCCACATTGAGGTTTATACCCGGCAGGGGGCTGACTTCCACCAGGTGAGAAAATCCGATGCGGAGCACCAGCTTCTCTCCCTGCTTTTCAGCACGGTAGCCCACACCCACTATCTCCAGCTCTTTTTCGAACCCCGTGGTCACCCCGGTCACCATATTGGTAACCAGCGTCCTCGTCAGTCCATGCATCGAGCGATGAATCCTGCTGTCGCTCGGACGCGACACCGTCAGGACCTCACCTTCCTGCTTGATTATCATATCCGCATTTACGTTACAGCTAAGCTCGCCTTTCGGCCCTTTGACTATTACTTCTTCTTCTTTTACGTCTACCGTAACGCCCTGCGGCACGTTTATAGGCGCTTGTCCTATTCTAGACATATCCAATACTCCCGGAAATTACACCACATAGCATAATAGTTCTCCGCCAATTCCCTGACGCCAGGCCTGCTGCCCGGTCATTACTCCTCTGGAGGTAGAGACAATGGCTACCCCCATCCCGCCGGCAACCCGGGGGATTTCATTTTTACCTACATACACTCTCAGGCCAGGTTTGCTTACCCGCTCCAGACCCGATAAAAACGGCTCTTTATCATCATCGTATTTCAGATGAATCCTGATGGTCTGCTGCGGTTCGCTCTTAATAATATCGAACTCGTTAATGAATCCTTCCTCTTTCAAAATTCTGGCAATCGCCATTTTGATCTTCGAGGACGGAACTAGTACTGAATCATGCCTGACCATAACAGCGTTGCGTATCCTTGTTAGCATATCCGCTATCGGGTCTGTGACACTCACTTTTCCTCCTTTATCCCAGTAAGAATCCTGCTCGTATTCTATCTCCCGTTAATCCGCCGTTCCGGCTACCAGCTGGACTTCCTGACTCCCGGTATCTGGCCGGTAAGGGCGAGTTCGCGGAAACAAATACGACACAGGCCGAATTTTCTCATATAAGCACGGGGGCGACCGCATACATTGCACCTGTTATGCTGCTGTACCTTATATTTGGTCGGACGCCTCCATTTAGCTATTTCTGACTTTTTCGCCATTACAATTAATCCTCCTGCTCTTGAGCAAAGGGCATACCAAGTAGCTCTAACAGGTTCCTGCCTTCCTCATCGGTTCTGGCCGTGGTAACAATCGATATTTCAAGTCCCCTTACCTTATCGATTTTATCGTAATCGATTTCAGGAAAGACCGTCTGCTCTCTCAGTCCGAGAGTATAATTACCGCGTCCGTCGAAGGAACTCCTTTCAACTCCCTGAAACTCCCTGATACGGCACAGGACCGTATTCAGAAGCTTGTCCAGAAAGTCATACATCCGCTTTCCGCGTAATGTTACCTTCAGCCCAACGGGCATTCCCGTTCTCAGCCTGAAAGCGGCAATGGATTTCTTGGCGCGGGTAGTTATGGGGTGCTGTCCCGATATAGAGGACAAATCGCCTTCAGCCGATTCCAGCGCTTTCGCATTCTGAATGGCCTCTCCAACGCCGATGTTAAGCACCACTTTCTCCAGGCGCGGTACCTGCATTATGTTCTTATATCCCATCCGCTCCTTGAGAGCGGGGGTCACTTCATTTTTATATTTTTCTTTTAACTGCGACACTTAATCTATCACCTCATTACAGGCGCGGCAAAACCTGACCTTCTTACCGTCGGCAAGATAACGGCTCCCCACTTTAACAGGCCGATTACACTTGCTGCATACCAGCATCACGTCCGAAACATGAATCGACTCTTCGCGCTCGATTATGCCTGCCTGCCTTGCCTGACCGGTAGCCCTGGCATGCCTTTTTATAAAATTCACACCCTCGACAATCAGCCGGTTATCATTCGGATAAGCATAACGGACCTTACCTCTTTTACCCTTGTCTTTGCCGGCGATAACAACAACCGTATCATCTTTTCTAATTTTCATTATTTACAAGACCTCGGGCGCTAACGATATAATCTTAGTGAAATTCTTCTCTCTCATTTCCCTGGCCACGGGACCGAAAATACGCGTCCCTCTGGGATTGTTCTTGTCAGAAAGGATTACGGCGGCATTCTCATCGAACCTTATCGAAGAGCCGTCGGAACGCCTGTAAGTTTTAGCGGTGCGTACTATGACTGCCCTGACAACCTCGCCCTTCTTTACGGCGCCGCCGGGGATTGCCCGTTTAACCGAAGCCGTAATGACATCCCCCACGCGGGCATATTTCTTGCCCGTGCCTCCAAGGATGCCGATGCACATTATCTGCCTGGCACCCGTGTTATCCGCTACTTTAAGTCTGGTATTGGTCTGAATCATTCTTCCTTATCCCCGGAACATTCTATTCGATTTCCTCGGGTGTAATTTCTACCACTTCTTTCTTCGAGATTATCTCGGCGACTCTCCACCGTTTTTCCTTTGAAAGAGGTCGAGTTTCCACGATTCTCACGGTATCGCCTTCAGCGCACTCGTTCTTTTCATCGTGGGCTTTATACTTGATAGCCCTTCTGATGTTCTTTTTATATAACGGATGGCGTTTGTAAGTATCCACGGCAACGACGGCTGTTTTATCCATCTTGCTGCTGACCACACGTCCTATCCTTGTCTTGCGTTCAGTTTCCATTTTATATCCTCATACCGGGAGCTTACTTTATACCCAGCTCTCTCTCCCTTATAATAGTCTTCAGCCTGGCTATTTCCTTCTTCACCCGGTGAACTTCGCGGTGATTAACCAGCTGCCTGGTAGAAAGGCGAAAACGAAGGTCAAAAAGCTCCTTATGAGACGCTTCAAGCTGCTTCTCAATTTCGCTATCGCTAAGAGCCCTGATTTCTTCTACATTCACCTTTTATCGCTCCTGTTCGCGGTGTTATTCGCCGATACCTGCTCCTGTAGATTCCCTGGTTATGAATTTTGTATCAATCGGGAGCTTGTGTGACGCCAGACGCATCGCCTCTTTCGCCACTTCTTCGGCTACTCCTGTCATTTCAAATATAATTCTTCCCGGTTTTACCACGGCTACCCAGTGGTCGGGGGCACCTTTACCGGAACCCATACGGGTCTCCGCAGCTTTCTTGGTAATCGGTTTATCGGGAAAAACGCGTATCCAGACATGACCGCCACGGCGGACATGACGGGTAATAGCACGACGGGCCGCCTCAATTTGACGGGCAGTCAACCAGGCAGTCTCCATAGCCTGAAGGGCGAAATCACCGAAATTTATGGTGTTCCCCGAGTTTGCCTGACCCCGGCGTCTCCCTTTCTGGACCTTGCGGAATTTCACTCGCTTGGGTTGCTGCATTATTTATCCTTTTCTTCTTCCGTAGCCTCAGCGGGTCCGCTAGAGACGGATTCCTCTGCTTTGGCTTCTGCCTCGGCAGCTTCCTCCGTTTTCTTTGTCGCCCGCGTCCTTCTCTTTGGCGCCGCCTTCGGTTTCTCTTCTTCAGCTGACGGTTCTTCTTCTACCTTGGCTTCTGCTTCGGCAGCTTCCTCCGTTTTCTTTGTCGCCCGCGTCCTTCTCTTTGGCGCCGCTTTCGGTTTCTCTTCTTCAGCTGACGGTTCTTCTTCTACCTTGGCTTCGGCTTCGGTAGTTTCCTTCGTTTTCTTTGTCGCCCGCGTCCTTCTCTTTGGCGCTGCCTTCGGTTTCTCTTCTTCAGCAGGTGCTGCTTCCTCTACCTTAGCTTCAGCCTCGGCGGGTTTCTCTTCCACTACCTCGGCTACCGGCTCAGCAGGTATCGCTTCCTCTACCTTGACCTCAGCCTCGGCGGGTTTTTCTTCCGCTGCCTCGGCTACCGGTTCTGCAGGTGCCGCTTCCTCCACCTTGACCTCAGCCTCGACGGGTTTTTCTTCCGCTGCCTCGGCTACCGGCTCAGCAGGTATCGCTTCCTCTACCTTGACCTCAGCCTCGGC
>CAZIYN010000012.1:6952-14863 GCA_964543495.1 uncultured Dehalococcoidales bacterium
CTACCGGCTCAGCAGGTATCGCTTCCTCTACCTTGACCTCAGCCTCGGCGGGTTTCTCTTCCGCTGCCTCAGCTACCGGTTCAGCAGGTGCCGCTTCCTCTACCTTAGCTTCAGCCTCGGCGGGTTTCTCTTCCGCTTCTTCCGGAACCGTCTCCGCTATCAGTTCTTCCACTTCTTCCTTTAATTCCGGAAGTATTTCTCCTTTATAAATCCATACCTTGACGCCAATCCGGCCCATCGTGGTCTTTGCCTCGACAAAGCCGTAATCTATATCCGCCCGCAGCGTGTGCAGGGGTACCTGTCCTTCGTGCATGGTCAGGCGGCGCGCAATCTCGGCACCTCCCAGCCTGCCCGAGCAACTGACCCTTACTCCCTTTGCTCCCGCCTGCATGGTGCGGAGTGTAGCCTGCTTCATTGCCCTCCGGAAAGCTACACGGCGTTCAATCTGTTCGGCAATCGTTTTCGCCACCAGGTAGGCATCCAGCTCCGGACGCTGAATCTCCTGGATATTCAACTGGACTTTCTTCCCGATAAGCTGCTCGAGATAAGCCCTTGTTTCATCCACGCGCTGTCCGCCGCGACCGATAACGATACCTGGGCGAGCCGTATGGATTGTCATCGACACCCTGTTCGCCTGGCGTTCAATTTCCACCAGGGATACCGCGGCTTCACCGTACCTTTCCTGGATACTCTTGCGAAGCTTCAGGTCTTCCTGCAGAAACTCGCTGTAATGCTTGTCAGCATACCATTTTGCCTGCCAGTCGCGTATAACTCCGATTCTGAAACCAACAGGGTGTACCTTATGTCCCATTTAAGCCTCCTCCTCCGTTACAATAACCGTAATATGGCTTGAACGCTTGAGGATGGGACTCACCCGTCCTCTGGACCTCGGCCTGTATCTCCTTAAAGTCCTCGCCTCATCGGCGAATATCTCCACAATCCTTAACTCGGAAGGCATAATCTGGAAAACGCTCTGGGCATTCGACGCGGCCGATTTAATCGCCTTGGCAACAACCTTTGCCGTAGGCGAAGGCGTAAACTGAAGCATTCTCAACGCTTCTTCAACACTTCTGCCGCGCACCATATCAACCATCAGGCGTACTTTCCGGGGCGCTATTCCCGTATTTTTTGCTATTGCTCTAACTTCCATATTTTATAATCCCGGTCCGGCGGTTATCTTCTCCTTACCTGAGATGTCCGTTCTGCTCTGGAGATATGCCCGCGGAAAGTCCTCGTCTGGGCAAACTCACCTAGTTTGTGTCCCACCATATTTTCCGTGACAAATATCGGCACGTGACGTCTCCCGTCATGCACGCCGATGGTAAGACCCACCATCTCAGGCACAATCGTAGACCAGCGCGCCCAGGTCTTAATGACCTGTTTTTCGCCGGAGCGATTCAGCGCTTCTACTTTTTTCATCAATTTCTCATCAAGAGCCGGGCCCTTTTTTATAGATCTGGACATATTTATTTCTTCCCTCGACGTTTAACAATCAATCTATCTGAAGCCTTCGGCTTGCGTGTCTTATAACCAAGCGCCGGTTTTCCCCAGGGAGTCTTCGGTCCGGGCAGTCCTATCGGGCTTCTGCCCTCTCCTCCGCCGTGAGGATGGTCACGCGGGGTCATCGCCGAACCTCTTACGGTAGGCCTGAACCCCATCCATCTCTTGCGTCCGGCTTTGCCCAGCTTTATTCCCTGGTGGTCGACATTGCCTACCTGTCCAATAGTTGCCATGCACTCGCTCCGAATCCTCCTGGATTCTCCGGAAGGGAGACGGATAAGGGCGTAATCGCCTTCCAGAGCTACTATCTGGGCAGCCATTCCGGCACTCCTAACGAGCTGAGCTCCCTTTCCGGGCTGCATTTCGATATTGTGTATCACCGTGCCGCTGGGAATGTTCTTCAGCGGCATCGCGTTACCCGGTTTGACATCGGCATCAGCGCCGGCTTTTATCATGTCATCTACCTTCAGTCCCAGCGGGGCAAGGATATAACGCTTGTCCCCATCCAGGTAATATATCAGGGCGATACGCGCCGAGCGGTTCGGGTCGTACTCAATAGCGGCGACTCTGCCGGGGACTCCAATCTTATCCCTTTTGAAGTCGATAATCCGCAACCTGCGTTTCGCTCCGCCTCCGCGATGGCGTACCGTTATTCTTCCTTTATTGTTTCGCCCGGCCCTCTTCTTCAGGGGAAGGAGAAGAGATTTCTCAGGTTTCTTCTTCGTAATCTCTTCGAAAGTCGACCCCGTCATTCCCCGTCTTCCGGGTGATGTCGGACGATATATTTTCACAGCCATTCTTTAATACAATCTCCTCACTTAATAACCGTTCTTCTATGCACCTTCGAATAATTCTATACTGTCGCCGGGCTGAAGGGTGACAATCGCCTTCTTCCAGGGATGGGCGGGCAATTGCCTTCTGCCCAGCCTCCGGGTCTTGCCCGGGTGCATTATTATATTAACTGCGGTAACCTTCACATCAAACGCTTTTTCCACAGCCTGCTTTATCTGGGGCTTGGTTGCCCTTTTATCTACCTCGAAAGCATACTTCCCTTCTACCTGAAGGGTAGTAGATTTCTCGGTTATCAGCGGACGCCGCAATACTTCATACAGATGCACTGCTTCCTCCTCCGGGCGCCTTTTCTCCCCATATAGCTTCCGCTTTCCGTACCGCGGGGACCGTCATCAGAAGTTTCTTTTTCGAAAGAAGGTCTACCACATTCAGTAAATCAGCCGGCATCGTCTTCACCACGGGAAGATTCCTTGCCGATTTCGTAATATTCTCTTCGGACTCGGAGGTGACTATCAGAGTCGACGAATCGACTCCCAGTGCTTTCAGTATATCCCCCATCTCTTTCGTCCTCGGCCCTTCAAACTTGAGTTCGTCAACAACCACAAGCTCTTTGCCTCTCGCCTTCTCGGAAAGGACACAGCGCAGAGCCAGCCGCCGCATCTTTTTCGGCATAGCCTGGCGGTAGCTTCTCGGCTTGGGCCCGAAAGTAACGCCTCCTCCCTGGCGGATAGGCGACTTAATGCTGCCCGCCCGGGCACGACCGGTCCCTTTCTGCCGGAACAGTTTCCGGGTGCTGCCCGAGACTTCGCCGCGGGTCTTGGTGCTGGCGGTGCCCTGCCGGGCATTCGCTCTCTGCCGGACCATCGCCTGGTGCACTACCGCCTGGTTAAAAGGCGTATTAAAGACCAGTTCGCTAATCTCTATTTTTTCGACTTCTTCACCGGCAATATTATAAACTGGGACTTTCACTTACTTTTTCACCTTGTTCGATTTCTTAATTAACAGAAGCCCGTTTTTATAGCCCGGGACCGCTCCCTTTACCAGCAGCAGATTGCGTTCCGTATCAGCTCCGCATATTTCGAGTCCGCGCACGGTAACACGGTCGTTTCCCATCCGTCCCGCCATCCTGGTCCCTTTCAGGACCCGTCCCGGCGTGGCGGAGGAACCTATAGAACCCGGAGCACGGTGCCTGTCCGACTGCCCGTGAGTCTTGGGGCCTCCGGCAAAGCCGTGCCGTTTAACAACTCCGGCAAATCCCTTGCTTTTCGACATCCCGGTCACGTCTACAAGGTCGCCCTCGCTGAACTGGCTGACATCCACCTTATCTCCCACTTCTACCGCCCCGGTATCATCCACTCTGAACTCCCTGACATATTTGAAATTGCCAAGTTCCTTCAGGTGCCCTTTCTCAGGAGAGGTGAGTTTCTTGGCTTCACCAAAACCGAGCTGGACGGCATTGTAACCCTCTTTTTCGGACGTTTTAATCTGCACAACGGTGCAGGGACCCGCCTCGACGGCGGTTACCGCCTCGGCCTTCCCGTCTTCTCTGAATATCTGGGTCATCCCCAGTTTCTTGCCTATAATTTTTCCTTCAATCATCTCTCAAATATCCGAAGTTTTATCAGTCATTCTATATATTATTTAATATCTATCTCGACTCCCGAAGGCAGATTCAGTCCGGTCAGGGCGTCTATAGTCTTGGAAGTGGTCTCTATGATATCGATAAGACGCTTGTGAGTACGGATTTCAAACTGCTCCTGGGAATCTTTATCGATAAAGGGCGAGCGGATAACGCTGTATTTCTGAATACGCGTCGGCAGTGGCACCGGACCGGAAACAACGGCTCCGGTACGCTCCACGGTCTCAACTATCTGCTCGGCGGCCTGGTCCACCAGTTTGTGGTCGAAACCCTTTATCTTGATACGAATCTTCTGTTTAGGCATATCTCTTCCCTGCTACATTCGAAACTTGAGCTACCAGTTCTGCCGGTAGCTCTTGATAACGATAAAATTCCAGAGAGTGGGTTGCTCTTCCCTGTGTCTGAGACCTGAGGCTCGTAGTATAGCCAAAGGACTCAGCCAGCGGTATGAAGGCATGAATCGTAGATGTATCTTCATAAGTATCTATAGATTCGATATGGGCTCTCCTGGAATTGAGGTCGCTGATAATATCACCGAGAAACTGCTCGGGGGTTACCACTTCCAGTTTCATAATCGGCTCTAGTATAACCGGCTTTGCTTTGGAAACACCTTTCCTGAGCGCCATAGAGCCGGCCATTTTGAAGGCTATCTCCGAGGAATCGACCTCGTGATAACTGCCGTCATAAAGGTTTACTTTAATATCCACTACCGGGTAGTTTGCTACCACACCGGTCTCCATCGCTTCTTTTACCCCGGATTCTATCGCCGGGAAGTACTGCTTCGGTATTGCGGTACCCCTGATACTGTTGGTGAACTGCAGTCCGCTGCCGCGTTCACCCGGTTCCAGCTCCAGCATCACGTGACCGTACTGCCCGTGACCGCCCGTCTGCCTGACGAACTTGCCTTCCGCCTGAGCTGAGGCGGTAATCGTCTCTTTATAGGATACCTTGGGTCTGCCGACCTTGGCGCCGACCCTGAATTCGGTCAGAAGCCTGTTAATGATGACCTCAAGGTGAAGCTCTCCCATTCCCGAAATAACCGTCTGTCCCGTCTCCTGGTTATAGTCCACTTTAAAGGTGGGGTCTTCTTCTGCCAGTTTATGCAGCGCATCACCCATCTTTTCTTGGTCGACATTAGTGCGTGGTTCGATTGCCACTGATATGACAGGTTCCGGGAAGCGGATTGATTCGAGGAGCACCGGGTGCGACGGATGGCAGAGAGTATGTCCGGTAAAAGTATTTTTAAGACCGAGGGTAGCCACGATTGCTCCGGTGTCAGCTTCTTCCACTTCTTCACGCCTGTTGGCATGCATAAGCAGGAGCCTGCCGATGCGCTCCTTTTTACCCTGGGTGGCGTTGAATACCTGGGCTCCTGCTTCCACTCTTCCCGAATATACCCTGAAATATACCAGCCTGCCGACGAACGGGTCGGAAACCACCTTGAAGGCGAGAGCCGTGAACGGCTCTTCATCGTCGGCGTGCCTGATAACCTCGGCGCCGCGGATATTCACCGCTTTTACAGGCGGTGTATCCAGCGGTGAAGGAAGGTAATCTACAATAGAATCAAGCAGCCGCTGCATCCCCTTGTTTTTCAGGGCGCTGCCGCATAGTATGGGTACTCCCTTAGCGGCCAGCGTCACCCTTCTCAGGGCTTCTTTTAATTCGACCGAGGAAATATCACGGTTTTCGAGATAAGCAACCAGTATCTGGTCGTCCATCTCGGCAAGTTTTTCTATCAGGGAATGCCTGGCTTCTTCGAACTTCTCCTGTTCCGGTTCCGGAATATCCACTTCCACCGGGTCAGAGTCCAGTATTCCATCGAAACTCCAGGCTTTTTTCTCAACGAGGTCGATTACTCCCCGGTACGTTTCTTCGCTTCCCAAGGGTAACTGCACGGGCAGGGGTATTGCACCGAGTCTCTGCTCAATCATAGAAATCGTTCGCTGGAAGTTGGCGCCGACCCTGTCCATTTTATTAATGAAACAAATCCGGGGCACGTGATACCTGTCGGCCTGCCGCCAGACGGTTTCCGACTGGGCTTCAACGCCGGCGACGGCATCGAATACCACAACGCCGCCGTCAAGTACCCTGAGACTGCGCTCGACCTCGGCGGTGAAATCCACATGTCCGGGGGTGTCTATAATATTGATGCGGCGGTCTTGCCAGTAACATGTGGTAGCCGCCGCTGTGATTGTAATTCCCCGTTCTCTTTCCTCATCCATCCAGTCCATAACCGCCGTACCTTCGTGCACCTCGCCGACCTTATAGGTACGGCCCGTATAGTACAATATGCGCTCGGTAACGGTAGTCTTACCGGCGTCGATATGTGCAATGAAGGCTATATTACGGATATCTTCTAACGGGAAACTCCTGGACACAGTCCTACCCCTTAGCTCCTGTTTTTTATTTGATATTGAAGTTTTTACCATATCTTTATCATTCGATTAACCAGCGGACGATTTACTACCACCTGTAATGGGCAAAAGCCCTGTTCGCCTCCGCCATGCGGTGAGTATCATCTCGTTTCTTGACCGTGGCTCCCTGCCCTTTAGAGGCATCGATAAGCTCGTCAGCCAGTTTATCTTTCATAGATTTTCCGCTTCTTGCCCGAGCGGCAGCTACCAGCCATCGTATCGCCAGAGTCAGGCTCCGCTCTGGACGGACTTCAACCGGCACCTGGTAGGTAGCGCCGCCGATGCGGCGTGATTTAACCATAAGCTGGGGCGTGGCGTTCCTTACCGCCTGTCCCAGTACGGTCAGCGGGGGCTGCCCTTCACGTTCTTCTATGGAATCGAGGGCGCCGTAAACAATCTTTTCCGCTTTGCTTTTCTTACCGTCCAGCATGACCTTGTTAATCATCCTGGTTATCGTGGTATTTCTGTACCTGGGGTCCGGTAATACTTCTCTTTTAGCTGCTCGGCTACGCCTGGACATTTTTCCTCCTACTCGGTTTCGACGGTAGACCTGGCACGCTTGGTGCCGTATTTACTCCGGCCCTGCTTGCGACCGGATACTCCGGTGGCATCAAGCGCTCCCCGGACGATGTGATAACGCACGCCGGGAAGGTCTTTAACACGACCTCCCCGGATAAGGACAACCGAGTGCTCCTGCAGCTCATGACCTTCACCGGGAATATAAGCCGTGACTTCCATTCCGTTACTAAGACGTACCCTGGCTATCTTGCGCAGTGCCGAATTAGGTTTCCTGGGAGTGGTCGTTTTAACCTGGACACATACCCCCCGCTTCTGCGGCGAGCCGTCTCCCTCGATTACCTTATTCTTTAAAGCATTATAGGTAAAGCGCAGGGCAGCCGTTTTCTTCTTTTTAAACGTCTTTTTACGTCCCTTCCGGACAAGCTGGTTTATTGTCGGCACACTTTTCTCCTGTTATTTAATAATTTGATGGATTTCTTACAATTGAAAAGGATGAGCCAGAGCCCATCCATACAAACTACAGCAGATTATGCAGCTAACAACTACAATCTACCGGCCATCAGTTGAGCTACCAAATACAAAATGATATCTTATCATAGCTGAATTCAACTGTCAACCACTATGAGGCTGAAAAAATATTTCTTCGCGAATAACTTCGTTTTCACGCCTGAGACCTTCCCAACAGGCTCGTAATATGCTATAATTGTTACGATGGTAGCAGTATCATCCATATGTGTTTTCACAGGCTCAAATACCTTTCGTTTTGCCCTTAATTTCGTCACAGAACCCAATTTATATTTCCATCCTTAACAATGGAGATAGTCAGGACTGAATATGCCGGGAAAAAAGACTCCCAGGACAGCAAAGAAGAAGACGGAAAATAAAGCCGAAAAAGCCAAATCCGCTGCGGTAAAAGAAAAGGCACCGGAAAAGGCCAGGGACTATACGGCGAAGGACATTCACGTCCTTGGCGGCAGGGAAGCGGTAAGGCTACGCCCGGGTATGTATATAGGCGATACGGGAACCCACGGTCTTCATCAGTTGGTC
>CAZIYN010000012.1:14873-17638 GCA_964543495.1 uncultured Dehalococcoidales bacterium
AGGCAGTACCGACCAGCGCGGTCTCCAGCACCTGGTATATGAAATCGCCTATAACAGCATCGACGAAGCCATGGCAGGCTTCTGCGATAGAATCACCGTGACCATTCATGAAGATAACTCCGTTACCGTCGAAGACAACGGGAGTGGTATCCCGGTGGATATCCACCCCCAGACAAAGGTATCCGCCCTTGAAACCGTGATGACGGTCCTGCACGCCGGCGCCAAGTTCGGTGGCAAAACCTACCAGGTATCCGGCGGTCTCCACGGCGTGGGCGCCTCGGTGGTGAACGCCCTTTCGGAATGGTGCGAAGTCAGCGTAAAACGCAACGGTAAACTCCACAAACAGACTTACAAGCGTGGAATTCCGGACGGCGCCCTGGAGGTGGTAGGCAATGCCGAGGGCACCGGCACCATCACCTCATTCCTCGCCGACACCGAGATATTCGATAAAGCCAGCTACGATTTCAAGTCACTGACCGAGCGGTTCCGTGAAATGGCATACCTCAACAGCGGACTTGAAATCTACATTAAAGATGAAAGGACCGATAACGAAAGGACTTTCTATTTCGAAGGAGGCATCAGCAGCTATGTCCGCCACCTTAACCGCAACCGGGAAGTCCGCCACCGCAATCCCATACATATTACAAAAGGGGTCAACAGCACCCAGGTAGAAGCCTCTATCCAGTATAACGACGGCTTTAACGAGACGGTCTTCAGTTTTGCCAACTGCGTTAATACGGGAGACGGGGGCAGTCACCTCACCGGTTTCCGCACGGCTCTCACCCGCGTCCTTAACGATTACGCCCACAGGAACAAGCTCCTTAAAGAGGACGAGCCGAACCTTACCGGCGAGGATGTCAGGGAAGGACTTGCCGCCGTTATCAGCGTCAAGCTTGCCGACCCTCAGTTCGAAGGCCAGACAAAGGCAAAACTGGGGAACCCGGAGACGAAGGGCATCGTCGAGAGCGTGGTAGGAGAAGGCCTGGGGCTGCACTTCGAAGAGCACCCGGACGACCTCAAGAGGATAGTCGAGAAATGTCTTCTCGCCGCCAGGGCGAGAGATGCGGCAAGGAAAGCCCGCGACCTCATTGTAAAGAAGACGAACCTGCTTTCAGCCACCCTGCCCGGTAAACTTGCTGACTGCTCCGAGAAGGACCCCACTCTCTGCGAGCTGTGCATCGTCGAGGGCGACTCGGCAGGCGGCTCGGCAAAACAGGCAAGAAACCCCCGCTTCCAGGCAATTCTGCCTTTGAGGGGTAAAATACTTAACGTGGAAAAGGCAGCTCCAGACAAAATGCTGGCCCACGCGGAAATCAGGGCGATAATCACCGCCCTCGGAGCGGGAATCGACGACGAGCTCGACCTTGCAAAGCTGCGTTACCACCGCGTTATCCTAATGACGGACGCGGATGTCGACGGTTCTCATATCCGGACCCTGCTACTGACATTCTTTTTCCGGCATATGGCGCAGTTAATCGAGAACGCTCACCTGTACATCGCCCAGCCGCCTCTCTACAAGGTGGCATCCGGCAAAGCCCAGGAATGGGTATATACCGAGCAGGAAAAAGACGAGGCACTGGAGAAATTCAAGGGGCAGCGGAACGTGGGAGTCCAGCGCTATAAAGGTCTGGGCGAAATGAGCGCCGAGCAGCTCTGGGAAACAACGATGAACCCGGCTTCCCGCACCCTGCTGACGGTAAACATTGATGACGGCGCCAGCGCCGACCAGATATTCAATACCCTGATGGGTGAAGAAGTACCTCCCCGCAAGGCTTTCATCCAGGCGCACGCCAAGAACGTCAAGAACCTCGACATATAGTCAAATCAGCGTGCTTTTTAATTCCGTTAGTCCTTCCGATACAGCCCGTGTTGCTTTATATACTCTTCTACCGGACGGGGAACAAGATTGCTTATGGGCAAGCCTTCCGATACCTTTTCGCGGATTTCAGTGGCGCTGATGTCTATGTGAGGTCCGTCCAGGATAATGACGTTTTCGGATATTCCGGGCACTTCATTTTCCAGAGAAGTAAGGTCGGGGATATCTATGCCGGGCCTGGGTACCGCTACCAGCCTACACACCCGAATCAGGCGCCCCGGCTCTTTCCACCGGGAAATACCCGCCAAGCTGTCACAGCCCATTATGAAGAATATAGCATCTTCTTCTTCGACTATATTTTTCAGTTCTACTATCGTATCTATAGTATATGAAGGACCGCCCCGCTCCATTTCAATCATCGACAGCTTGAAGCAGGGGATACCTTCTATAGCCAGCTTCACCATCTCGACACGGTGCTCTGCCGCCAGGATATCGCAGTCTTCTTTTAAAGGCGTCTGCGACGCCGGCATGAATATCACCTCATCGAGCCCCACCCCAGACATCACCGATTCGGCAATCGCCAGGTGACCGTTATGCACGGGGTCGAACGTCCCTCCAAGCAGACCTATTTTCATAGCCTTCCTTATTATATTACCTTACCATTCCCATTCATATTCACCGCAACGTACCTTATCACCGGGTCTTACCCCCGCCTTTTCAAGGGCTTTCCTAATCCCCAGCCTGGTTATCGGTCTCTGGAGCTGCCTGCGTACCTCGGGGTCGGATATCTCCACCCTGGCTATAATACGCTCCAGTTCCGGAGCTTCCACTACGTATATATCACCGTCCCGGCTTATGCTTACCCCACCGCCCCTGGGCTGGGGACGGAATACCGCCGGGGGAGCTTTTTCCCCTTCGGCGGCGGACTGCGCTTTCTTAAGTACACGGA
>CAZIYN010000013.1:0-15706 GCA_964543495.1 uncultured Dehalococcoidales bacterium
GTCCATTATCATCCTGATGGTGGTGGTCTTACCGGCGCCGTTTTGTCCTATCAGGCCGAATATTTCCCCGGGAAATACTTCAAACGAAATGTCATCGACTACCCTGAAGTCGTTAAAAGATTTGGAAATATCGATTATTTCTACCGATTTCTTATCTATGTTTGACATCGTTTTTCTTGAGGTCGCGTTATGCTCGCACCGCTGACCAATTTTATCACAAAACGAGATTATATTGTGGTATTATTACTTCGTACTATGATGGATGGCCCAATGTATTCAAGACACATTGAGTTCGAGGAGATACTGAATTTCCGAGACCTGGGCGGCTACCGGACCGGAGACGGGCGGACGGTTGCCTGGCGGCGCCTTTTCAGGAGTGGTGAACTGCATTATATGACCGGAAACGATGCAGTTAAGCTCAAAGAAGAAATTAAACTGAATTCGGTATTAGACCTCAGGACACCCAGACGGGAAAGAGAGATGCAATTCGGGCTGCTGAATCAGGTTGGAGTAACCTATTTCAACACGCCGTTGTTTACAACACTCGATAGAGGCATCGATGAAGTAAAGCGGTTGTTTCAGAGTATATCGCGTATGGGGGAGTTATATATATACCTTTTAAAGCAGGCAGGAATCAGCGAAGAATTAATGAAAGCCATGGAAGTTATCGCCGACCCTGGAAACCACCCGCTGGTTTTTCACTGCAGTGCCGGTAAGGACCGTTCAGGTATGCTAGCCGCAATTATACTGGGAGTTCTGGGAGTTGAGGATAAAGATATTGTGGAAGACTATATTGTAACGGCATCTTACATGGAACAAATGATGAAACGCTGGGATACCGTCCCTGAAATGGAGGATTATAACGATTTACCGGACTTCACCGATTTAGCCGTGCCTGAATCGATGAAGATGTTCCTATCTGCGCTGAAACAGGAATACGGTTCGGTCAGGGGGTATGTAGAGGCGCAGGGAGCAGACGCAGGGTTGTTTGACAGGCTTGAAAAAGAGCTGCTGGTATAGTATTGGATATTGAGGAAATGACAGAGGATATTTTATCCGCTGAAATCATCACGGAAGGACTGGAGACCCGTGTTATCGGGAAAACGGTTGTTTATTATTCCAGCGTGACTTCCACGAACGATATCGCCAGGGAGCAGGCGAAGAGGGGTGCGGAAGAAGGGGCCGTAGTAATTGCCGATGAACAGATAGCCGGAAAGGGTCGCCTGAAAAGGAACTGGATGACGCCGGCCGGTAATATCGCTTTATCCGTTATTCTCTACCCGGAAATATCGATGCTGCCTTCGCTGATTATGGTGGCTTCACTGGCTGCTGTCCGCGGGATTGAAGAAGCCACCGGTCTGAAGCCCGGAATTAAATGGCCCAATGATATCCTTATCGACGGTAAAAAGGTCTGCGGAATCTTGATTGAGAACGACCTGCAGAGGAAAAAGGTGAAGCATTCTATAATCGGCATCGGAATAAATATAAACGTAAAACCTGAAGATATTACGGATATTCGCTATCCGGTAACCAGTCTGACGGCAGAATCGGGGAGAGACGTCTCACGTGCCGATGTAATCCGCTGCCTGCTGGTGGAGATGGAGAAGCTGTATCTTACGCTGTCAGAGGGAGGGTCTGTTTTCGAAGAATGGCGCGATAATCTGATAACACTCGGTAAAAAGGTAAGGGTAACCTGGGGCGAAACCGTCTACGAAGGCGTCGCTGAGTCCGTAGCTACCGACGGCAGCCTGATAATAAGGACGGAGGACGGTAAACTTATTCCTGTCGTAGCCGGAGACGTTTCTCTAAGCCACGACTAATGGTGGCCGAGAAAAATCTCAGCCACCATTAATAAGTCAGCTCTGTTGTACAGGTCTTTTATTTCTTTGCGGAGCCGCCCCCGCCGCCACCGGTATTACCATCACCCTGACCCCTGTTCATGAACATATTTATCAGGTCTATGGGTATGGGGAAAATGAGGGTGCTGTTTCTCTCGGATGCCACCTCAACCAGCGTTTGCAGGTAACGAAGCTGCAGTGTAGCTGGCTCTCTGGCGATAATCGCACCGGCTTCAGCCAGTCTCTCAGATGCCTGGAATTCACCTTCGGCGTGGATGATTTTCGCCCTTCTTTCTCTTTCCGCCTCTGCCTGAGCAGCCATCATTCTCTTCATCTGGTCGGGAAGCTCGACTTCCTTGATTTCCACGGTGCTGACCTTTACTCCCCAGGGGTCGGTGTGCTCGTCGATTATCTGGGTCAGTCTCTGGTTAAGCATTTCGCGCTGCGTCAGCAGTTCGTCCAGTTCAGACTGACCGAGTACGTTTCTGAGTGTTGTCTGGGAAATCTGGGACGTAGCCCGGATATGGTCGAGTACCTTGACAACGGCATCGGTCGGGGTAACCACCCTGAAATAGACCACGGCGTTTACCCTGACGGTGACATTGTCCTTTGTAATTACTTCCTGTGACGGCACGTCCATGGTGACCACACGGAGGTCGGTCTTCACCATCCTGTCTACAAAAGGAATGATGAGGAAGAGACCGGGTCCCCTGGCTCCTACAAGCCGTCCCAGGCGGAATAAAACACCCCGTTCATACTCCGGGACGACCTTGATTGCCATCGAGAGTATCATAATAACGAAAAGGACAATTATACCGATAATTACTGGAGTTCCCATATATATTACCTCCTAATTTTATTGCTTTTTATTCACGAAAAGTTTCAGACCATCGACCCTGGTTATTTCCACCTCCTCCCCGGCTTCAACTTTGCCTGCTTCTGATTCGGCTGACCATCGCTCTCCCTCGATGAATACGGTACCTTTCGGTTCCAGGGCGGTAACAACCTGCGCTGTTTTTCCGATTAGCTCTTCACCGCCGGCTCCAATCTGGAGCTTGTGGGCAGCTATTCCCCGGTTGATTACCAGGATGATGAAGGCGATAATGATTATCGCTATCACTATAACTACCCATATGTCAATTATAAGATTACCTATCTGTATACCCATTTAAGTGCCTGCTCCATTCTTTTTCGTTACATAGAGTTTCAAGTTATCCACTTTCTCTATTATCACATCTTCCCCGGGTTCTATATTACCCTCTTCGGACACTGCTTTCCAGTGCTCACCTCTGAAGAGTACCTGGCCTTCCGGATCCAGGGCTGTCATCACCCGGGCAGGTTTACCAATCAGTTCTTCCCAGCCGGTTGTCGCCTGAGTGCGGTGGGCTTTTATTATCCTGGTGGCGGCAAATATAACGAAAGCGAGGATTACTAGCGATAATCCGGCAATCAGCCAGGGATTGACCTGGAATATCGGTCCACCCTTGAAAAGGAGTAGAGAACCCAGGACAAGGGACGTAATACCCCCAGCGGTAAAGAGGCCGAAGCTGGCGGTAAAAAATTCGGCGATAAACAGGCCAATAGCCAGTACAATCAGCAGTATGCCGGCGTAGTTTACCGGCAGCATTCCCAGCGAGAAGAATGCCATAAGCAGACAGATGGCCCCGATAACGCCCGGGAAAATCATTCCCGGGTTGGTGATTTCAGCCATTATACCGAGTGAAGCCAGACTTAAAAGCAGATAAGCGATATTAGGATCGCTTATGGCGTAAAGGAAGTCTTCAATCGTGCTCATCGGTACATAGTTTATACTTGCATCGCTGGTTTCGAGAGTAACCGCGGCTCCGCCGAGCAGGGTTACTTCCAGGCCGTCGAGCTGCTTTACGAGTGATTCAAGGTCGGGAGCGACCATATCGATTACATTAAGTTCGAGGGCTTCTTCTTCCGTAGCGGAGACGCTCTCCCTGACCGCTTTTTCAGCCCATTCTATATTGCGACCGTGGGCTTCGGCGATACTCCTGATATAGGCGGCGGCGTCGTTAACCACCTTTTCTTCCATCGCCTCCGACATTGCCGATTCGCCTTCTTCACCTATCGCAACGGGATGGGCGGCACCAATTGCGGTGTTCGGCGCCATCACGGCTACATGAGCGGAGACGGTGATAAAGACTCCGGCTGATGCCGCCCTTGCTCCTGAAGGAGATACATAGACGACTACCGGTACGCGGGCGTTAACTATATCCTGTACGATATCACGCATCGAGGTATCCAGTCCGCCCGGTGTATCGAGTTGAATGATACAGGCGGTGGCATACGTTTCCTCGGCATGCTCGATACCTCGCTCGATATAGTCGACAAGGACAGGATTGACGACCCCCTTCGCCTGAAGCACGTCAACGGTCGAGGTGGCCGCTCGCGCAGTAACAGACGTGAGAGCTATTATCAATAGAACAAGGAAAAACGAGATACGTATAATTCTGAACATTACATCCCTGCAGCCGGTAATACCCGTAAATATAATTGTATAGTGGTTATAGTCTAAATGCAACAGTGAATATAATGTGAAGTCAGCTTGAATATGAGGGTGCAGGTAGTGTAAACTTTACCCTGCGTGCAGCGGTGATTATATGAGAGTTCAGAGATGTAAAGGGACGCAGGACCTGTCTCCTGCAGAGATGAAACGGTTCCGCTTGATAGAAGGCGTGTTCCGTGACTGCTGTCTTAAGTGGGGCTACGACGAGGTGCGGACTCCAACCCTCGAATACCTCCACCTGTTCACCTCCACCGGGACGCTTACTCCCGGAAGGCTGGGTAAGGTGTATTCGTTTCTCGACTGGGACGGCTGGAGCGGCGAGAGAGTAGTCCTCAGGCCTGACGGTACCATTCCTATTGCCAGGCTGTATATAGACAGTATGGAAGAGGAAGGACTGGCGAAGCTGTTTTACGTGACAAACGTGTTCACTTTCGATGATACGGGAACGGAGACAAGAGAAAAATGGCAGTGCGGAGCCGAGCTTATCGGTGCCGGTTCAACCCTGGCCGATATCGAGCTGGTAACGCTGGCACTTGAAGTCCTGAAGAAAATCGGTCTGAAAAATGTGGAACTCAGGTTATCTCATGCCGGGCTGATACGGGCGCTGCTGGCTAAATTCGGACTCAGTGAAGAAGAGCAGGGGCGAACGCTCGACAGGATACTGGACGGAGATGAAAAAGCGCTGGCGGGAGTAAAGGCGGGAAACCCGGAGCTGGGTAAGACCCTTTCTCCGCTGCTGGAGATGAAAGGGAAATCTTCGGGTTTCCTTAAAAACCTGAAAGCCCTTTTTAACAGCGATATACCTGAACTGAAACCACCCCTGGACAATTTCGTTCAGGTGGTCGAATTCCTCGAGGAAGTGGGTATCAAGTACCGCATAGATATCGCTTCAGGGAGAGGGTTTGAATATTATACCGGGGTGATGTACCAGCTTATTGCAGGCGGACAGCATATCGGCGGCGGCGGCAGGTACGATGCCTTGATACCCCTCATGGGAGGTAAAGAAATCCCGGCTTCCGGTTTCGCTCTTTACCTGGACAGGATTATGAGCGGTATAAAACCGGATGTATCCGCGGGACCGGCAGGAATTCTGATAAAACCGGGTCCCGGAGAGGGAGCTTTAAAAGAAGCCTACAGCCTGGCTGCGCGTCTCCACGAAGCCGGACATACGGCGGAAGTCCACCTGGAAGGGAAAGAACCGGAGGGTAAAAAGTGGCTGGTGGAATCGGAAAAGAAGGGGCAGGGTTATATTCTCACCGATAAGGTGAATAAGGAAAAAACCGAAGCCGGAACGGCGGACGAACTGCTGAAAAAGCTGAAAACTTGAAAAACTATTGGCGAATTACGAGAACTGAAGTAATATATAAACGATAGTTTGGAGGGGCAAAGCCCCTTCAAATTACTTAGTTCATCTAATATTATCAATGGATTTATAATGGTTGCTAAACAGGTAAATAAACTGAAAATCGCCCTGCCGAAGGGGCGCTTGTTGAAGGAAACAGCGAAGCTGCTAAAAGCGGCGGACTGGGGAATAAACGGCTACACGGAAGGAGCCCGCTCCTACCGGCTCGAGTCTAAAAAGTTCCCTAATATGCTTGCCAAGATATTCCACGAGAGGGATATCCCCATCCAGGTGGCAGTGGGCAACTACGATATCGGTATTTGCGGACTGGACTGGATAGAGGAGCTGCTGGTGAAATACCCGAGTTCTCCCCTGGTGAAGCTGAGAAACCTTGGATACGGTGAAGGCGTTCTCTGTGCGGTGGTCAGCGGTTCCGGGACAGACCCGGCTATGGAGACGATAAGGGCGGAGAGCGGATTAATACGCATTGTCTCCGAATACCCAAACCTCGCGGAATCATTCGCCCTGAGAAACCGTCTGAAACGGTTCAGTGTATTTCCCCTATGGGGAGGAGCCGGGGTATATCCTCCCGAGAGCGCCGATATGGCATTAATCGCCGACAGCGAGAGCGACGCTTCGTTCAACCACGACCTGGTCCCGGTGAGAAAGGTGCTGGGTTTCAATGCCTGCCTGATAGCGAACAAGAACTCCTGGGAAAGGGAAGACCTCAGCGAGATACTGGCTTCACTGGACAAAAAACTGGCTGATACCGACGAGGAAAATTCACAGGAAATAACGGAACAGAAACTTCAGGTATCTGAAAAATACACAGCACCACGCGAGGCTGAGGGAATAATACGGCTGGCATTGCCGGACGGACACCAGCAGGAACCGACATCCGAACTGCTGAATAGAGCGGGTATCAGGATAGACGACTATCCGTCGGAGACCGGAAACAGGCGGCCGAACATCGGACTCGACAGGGTATTCGTTAAAGTAATCAGACCACAGGATATGCCGCTCCAGGTGGCTAACGGCAATTTCGACCTGGCAATTACGGGAAAAGACTGGCTGACGGAACACCTGTATCAGTTCCCGTCGAGTCCCGTTGTCGAACTGCTGAACCTGAGATTCGCGAAGGTCAGGGTGGTTGTCGTGGTAAGTAACGACCTCGAAGTCAAGGACATCGGAGAATTGAGAGAGCTTTACGAGGAACAGTCAATGACGGTGAGGGTAGCTTCCGAGTATACGAATATAGCCGATAAGTGCGCCCGGGATAACCGGCTCGGCGTATATAAAGTTATTCCCACCTGGGGAGCCACCGAAGCGTTTCTTCCTGAAGACGCCGATGTACTCATTGAAAATACCGAGACAGGCAGCACACTTGCCAGGCACAACCTCAAGATAATAGACACCCTTTTCGAATCGACCGGAAGGCTTATCGGGAATAAGGAAAGTGCCTCAAGTCCCGAAAAAGGTGATAGAATAAAGTCGATTATAGATACGCTGAAAAACGGATTAGGGGATAAATAGAGTGAGACAGTTAAACAGCTTTCAGGCAGCAAAAAAAGCTCTGTCAAGACGGGGTGCGTCGGCGGATATGCTGGCGACCGATGAGCGCGAACAGGCTGTCAGGAAGATAATCGATGAGGTCGGAAAACGGGGTGATGACGCCCTGCGGGACTATACCGAGGAGTTCGACGGCGTGAAACTGACCTCGCTTGTAGTCCCGGGTGATGTTATTAAAGCCGCGGTTGAAAAGGTAGACGCAGAACTCATCTCGGCACTCAAGCTGGCTGCAAACAGGGTGCAGGTCTATCACCTGAAACAGAAATACAGCCTGCTGGAAGAGAGTACCGGAGAAGGTCTCGGATGGACGGTTCAACCCCTGGAGAGGGTAGGA
Source organism: uncultured Dehalococcoidales bacterium (assembly GCA_964543495.1). GTDB lineage: Bacteria > Chloroflexota > Dehalococcoidia > Dehalococcoidales > UBA2162 > CAYVOV01. The sequence continues at coordinate 7,617 of CAZIYN010000013.1, forward strand.
ATTCACACGCCCGGTTTTACAGCCCCTCTGCCGTCATCGCTTATTATGACGGCAATTCCGGCGAAGGTCGCAGGAGTAAATGAGGTTATCGTTACCGCTCCGCCGGGGAGAGACGGCAGTGTAAGCCCGATAATCCTGGCCGCTGCTGATATTTCCGGTGTCGACCGTGTATATTCGGTTGGCGGTGCCCAGGCAATAGCCGCGATGGCTTTCGGTACGGAAACGATTCCGGCCGTCGACAAGGTATGTGGCCCCGGCAATATATTTACGATGCTGGCAAAAAAGCTGCTTTACGGAACGGTTGGGATAGACGGCCTTTACGGACCTTCTGAAGTACTGATTATTGCCGACGAAACGGCAGACCCGGCTTACTGCGCCTCCGACCTGCTGGCGCAGGCAGAACATCCGCTGGGTTCGCCGGTACTGGTGACAACTTCACCTGACCTGGCGGAACAGGTAATAGCGGCGATGAAGCAGCAGTTAAGGGAGCTGACGCGACCCGCATTCACCAGGAGTTCTATAAACGAACGGGGAATCATCGCGGTGGTGAGGAACATCGAACAGGCGGTGGTGCTGGCAAACCTCTACGCTCCCGAGCACCTTCTCCTGATGGTGAAAGACGCCGGCGCCTATATAAAGCTGATAACCAACGCCGGGTGCATAGTGACCGGCGATAAGGCAACGGTAGTCCTGGGTGATTATATTGCCGGTCCCAGTCACGTCCTGCCGACCGGAGGCACGGCACGCTTTTCTTCACCGGTAAATGTAACCGATTTTATCAAACTCACCAGCATCATAGATACCGATAAGGTTGATATCGAGGAAATCGGGAAAGCAGCGCAGAAGCTGGCTGAGGCAGAAGGGCTCGAGGCACACGCCAGAGCAATAGAGAAGCGGCTTAAAAAGGACTAAGTCCGATTATAGTGTTTTAATCCCCTTTTCTTATCGTTCTGTCACTGAAAATAGTCCATTAAAGTATTGACTATCACATGCGTTTGGAATATAGTCTTTTGGGTTTGTAAACAGACTATTAAAATATGGGAGATGAATCAATGCCGTTACGTATGATTGTCGGAGTTAACTGGGGTGATGAAGGAAAAGGCAGGAGTGTAGACTACTTTGCCAGGAATGCGGATTACGTAATAAGGTTCCAGGGTGGTAACAACGCCGGTCACACAATCGAGAACGATTTGGGAAATTTTAAACTACACCTTATACCCTCCGGGATATTTTATAAGCAGGTCGTTAATATACTCGGACCGGGTACCGTGGTTAATTTAGAAGCGCTGGTTGATGAGATAGACCAGTTAAGAGGACGTGGAATTACCATAGATGAGAGTAACTATAGAATATCCGACCGAGCAATTATATGCTTCCCATTCCATCAACTACAGGATGGATATGAGGAAGAGCGACTTGGTACAGAGATGTTCGGCTCGACAAAACAGGGAATTGCTCCTGTATATGGTGACAGGTATTTAAAATATGGTATTCAGGTAGGCGCCATATTACATCCGGATTATCTGAGAGAGCAGATACAAAGGTGCCTGAATCTGAAGAACGGCATATTTGAGAGAGTTTATGGTCAGCCTCCCATTAATCCCGGCGAAATGTATGAATGGGCAATGAAATACGGGACAATTCTGAAACCGTACATCTGTAACACTCTCCCGATGATGAAGAATGCTGCGAAATCGGGCAGTAATGTAATTATAGAAGGACAGTTAGGTGCTCTGCGGGATATCAATTACGGGATATATCCGTTTACAACTTCTTCCTCGACTATTGCCAGCTACGGGCAATCGGGTGCGGGTTATTTTGGTAACGAGCTGCCGCAGGTGATTGGTGTTATGAAAGCCTTTTCCACGTGTGTAGGTGAAGGACCTTTTACAACGGAAATCCTCGATGAGCTTGCAAGTCAGATAAGGGAAACGTCTTTCGAATACGGCGCGGCAACGGGGAGACCGAGGCGAATCGGATGGTTTGACGCTGTTGCTTCAAGATACGGGGTCGATGTCAGCGGCGCTACCGAGTTAGCTCTAACAAAACTCGATTCACTCAGCGGATTGCCTTCGTTGAAAATATGCACGCACTATCGAATCGATTCCAGGGATATCGATTATTTCCCTGTAGTGCCCGAATTAATGCACTGCGAGCCGGCATATATTGAAATGCCGGGTTGGGAAGAGGATGTTACAGGCGTGCGTGAGTATGATAAATTGCCGGAAGCGGCGCAAGCATATATAATAAAAATAGAGCAGCTTGTAGAGAAAAACATAACCTATATATCTGTCGGTCCTCATAGGGAAGCAATGATTGTACGCTAATCAGTTCAGGCGTGTATCCTGAATTATCGAAGCTGCTTCGAGCAGGTTTTCGACGCGGTATTTCACTTCTTCGTCAGTGGAGCGGTGGACGAGTATCGCCGGAATTCCCATTACTTCGGCTCCTCTTACATCCGCCCGTATATTATCACCTACCATCCATACCCGGTCAGGATTACCCGCATATTCAAGAGCTATCCGGAATGCTTCAGGGTGCGGTTTCTCGTATCCGGTTACTCCCGAGCAGATACAGCCGTCGATGAAATCGATAATCGGCAGGTTTTTAAGCAGGTCCTCCAGGTCCGGGAAATTATTGGTCAGGATAATATGCCGCCAGCCCTGCTCTCTTAACTGTCGTAAGACAGGAATAGTCTCATCAAAGGGGACGTAACCGGAAGGGTCGAGCTGGAGTTCATGTGTCTGTTTAGCCAGTTTTTCAGATTCATTGCTGTTAAAACCGACTTTTTCATACACTCTCGCCAGAAGCGATTCGAGGTAAGCCCACCAGGCTTCCATGGTGCAGAGTTCGGGGTGGTATCTATCCGGGTTGTGCCAAGGAAATCCCTCGCTGAGAAACGGTCTCAATTGCTCGCGGGTGATGCCGTGACCCGGGTGGTTTTCATCGAGGACTCTGAGCATTGTCAGCCCCCACCTCGGACCCCGGGCAAGAGTACCGTCGAAGTCCCATAAAACGGTGGGTTGTGCTTTCCCTGAAGTCATAACCGTTGTATTATAGTATAACCTTCCTGATATCAACAAGGTGCGTTGTCCTTCGGTATGAATCAGTGCTAAAATGTTCGGGTATCCGATTATATTCATGCAGGCGAACAATGTCTGAAAAAGAAGGAATTGAAAAACTGATACGCCCGGACCTGACCGGCTTCGGCGGATATTCCGCACGGACTTCGCCCGATACTCTCGAAGGCAAGACGGAAGTACCGGCGGATGACATTATCAAGCTGGATGCCAACGAGAACCTGTACGGCTGCTCTCCGAAAGTAGGGGAGGCGCTGGCCGCTTATCCGGAGCACAATATTTACCCGGATGACAGTCAGACCGTAATCAGGCAACTGCTGTCCGATTATACCGGAGTCGGCTTCGAGCGCATCGTTGCCGGCAGCGGCAGTAACCAGCTTATCGACCTGCTGCTGCGCCTGTTTATAAGTCCGGGCGACGAGGTGATTAACTGCGTGCCTACATTCGGCATCTACGGTTTCAGCACCGAGCTCTGCGGCGGGAAGCTGGTAGAAGTGGAGAGAGACGGCGGTTTCAATGTAGACGTGGAAGCGGTGAAAAAGGCGGTTACACCGAAAACGAAGATGATATTCCTCGCCAGCCCGAATAATCCGACCGGTACCGTTATCTCCGAGAAAGACATCACCGGGATTCTGGATACCGGCATACCGGTGACGGTGGACGAGGCGTACTATGAGTTCAGCGGACAGACCGCGCTGTCGCTGCTAGACGATTACCCGAACCTGATGGTGCTGCGGACCTTCAGCAAGTGGGCGGGACTTGCCGGGCTGAGGGCAGGTTACGGATTTTTCCCGCCGAAGATAGCCGAATACATTCTGAAGATAAAAATTCCTTACAACGTGAACGTTGCGGCGCTGGTAGCGGTAAGAGAATCGCTTAAAGATATCGATTATCTCAAAGGCACCGTCGAGAAGATAGTCGCCGAGAGGGAAAGGCTCTATAAAGAGCTTGAAAAAATCGACTGGCTGGAACCGGTGCCTTCGCAGGCTAATTTCATTCTCTGCCTGGTGAAGAGGGGAGAAGCATCAGCATTAAAGCAGAGATTGCAGGACAAGGGAATCCTTGTACGCTACTTCGAAGAGCCGCGCCTGAAGGACTATATCCGCATCAGCGTGGGCAAGCCCGAACATACGGATGCTCTGCTCAGAGCACTACGGGAATTATAGGAAACCAGGCAGGCACAATTCCGGAAACTAAACCGATTCCCCCTTTTTCCCTTGCCTGATGTTCAAGATAGTGTAAAATAATTGAGGGATAGCATTGACAAAATGTTAAATATGTGTATAATAGTGTTGACAAAAGGTTGACAGAGTGTTGTATTAAAGTTTAATATATGTTACAAAATTGGGATGGAATGGTCCTTCGACAGGCTCAGGATGAACCCTTCGGCCCTCCGGAGGCGGGCTCAGGGTAAACCCTTCGATAAACTCAGGGTAAACAGGAGGTGGGAAGATGGTGCAGATTGAGAAACTGAAGGAACTGAAGAGGAAGTACGGGTACACCGATAAAAGGCTTGCGGAAATCGTGGGGTACGAGAGGTCGTACATCAATTCCGTGATTAACGGCAAGCTGCCGGTGACGCCGGCTTTCAGCGCCAGGGTAACGGAAGCCTTCCCGGAGCTTGCCGGGGGCAACGCAGGAGACAGGACCGGGAGAGTCGAGCGTAAAACGACGGAGACGGATATCAAGGTGGAATTCAACGTGGACGGCACGGGCGAGTACGATATTAGTACCGGGATATACATGCTGGACCACTTGCTTTCGCAGGTTGCCCGGCACGGCCGGTTCGATTTGAAGCTTTCGGCGACCGGGGACGACCCCCACCACATCGCCGAGGACGTGGCGATGTGCATGGGCAGAGCCCTGACGGAAGCGCTCGGAGAGAAGGAGGGGATATTCAGGATGGGAGATGTCGGCGTGCCGATGGACGACGCGCTGGCGATGGTGGCGCTGGACCTGAGCGGGCGGGCCTATACGGCACTGGAGCTGGAGTTCAACGATAACGATATGTCCGGGTTTTCGACCGACCTTATCCGCCACTTCTTGGAATCGTTCGCAATCGAAGCCGGAATAAACCTGCATGCCTGGATTAACGACGGCATAAACGACCACCACCGGGCGGAGGCATTGTTCAAAGCCCTGGGAAGGGCACTGGACATGGCGACGATGATAGACAGCCGGATTGCGGGAAAGACGCCGAGCACGAAGGGGATGCTGGAAAGAAGGAACCGACAGCTTTGACACAGAGAATAGAAGTGTATAAAATCTATCGGAAAAGTGGTATTCAGAAAGAACGAGGTGACTGCATATGGCGACCAGACAGAAGATACGGCTGACGATTCTTTTTTTGATACTGCTGACGTTTCCGATAACGCTTAATTACTTTTCGGTCTACCTGATAATCGATTCTTCCAGCCAGGGAGTTATGGCGTTCAGCTTCTTTTTCTGGGCGCTTTTCACTGTTACGGCGCTGTTTTTCGGCAGGGCTGCCTGCAGCTATATCTGCCCGCTGGGGGCGGTCCAGGAAACGAAGGACAGGATGGCCCCGAAGAAGCTGGCGAAGATAAAGTACCTGAGGTGGATAAAGTACGTACTGGCTATCGCCTGGGTGGGGGCGATTGTCTTTGCCGCAATTTCAGCCGGCGGATACAGGACCATCAACCCGCTTTACAATACGGAGTCGGGCGTATCCGTGGACAGCGCCCAGAGCTGGATTACCTACTTTTCGATAGTGCTGGTGGTGCTGCTGCCGGTGTTTTTCATCGGCAAGAGGGGGTTCTGCCATTATTTCTGTCCCTGGGGAGTACTGAACATGACGGCGACGAAGATAAAGAATTTTTTCCGGCTGCCGTCGCTGAACCTGAGAGCGGACAGCGAGAGCTGCCAGCACTGCGGGACCTGCGACAAGAACTGCCCGATGAGCCTGGGGGTGAACAAGGCGGTGGCGAGCGGCGATATGTATAACAGCGAGTGTATTCTGTGCGGAAGCTGCGTAGACAACTGCCCCAACGGGGTAATCAAGTACCACTGGGGGAGACCTTAATAAAGTTAGTTACCTAGTTTACAAAATGGTAAATTTATGTTACATAATACATAGAAACCATGGATAATTCGAAGATTGCGGTAGTAGATTTATTCTGTGGGATAGGCGGACTAACTAACGGCTTGATTAAGGCTGGTATTCCTGTCGTTGCAGGTTTCGATATCGACGAAACCTGCAAATTTGCTTATGAAAAAAACAACGATAGTATATTCATACATAAAGATATCACGGAGCTATTGGCCGAAGAAGTAAACGGTTTATACCCTGACGATTGTGTTAAAGTGCTGGCGGGCTGCGCTCCATGCCAGCCATTTTCTACCCATACGCAGAAGAACAAAAAGAGAGTAGAAGACGAGAAGTGGAAACTTCTCGATTCCTTCTCGGAGCTGGTGAGGGAAGTACAACCCGATATCGTTTCTGCTGAAAACGTGCCTGCAATAACAAGGCACGAAGTGTTTCATAATTTCATTACGCAGTTAAAGAATCTAGATTATAATATATTCTGGGATATAGTTTACTGCCCGGATTATGGAATACCGCAATCAAGGAAGCGAATGGTATTATTAGCTTCGAGGTATGGACCTATCGATATTTTGCCACCTACTCATTCGCCTAATGAATATAAAACCGTACAGGATATAATCGGTGACCTCGAAAAGATAGCAGCAGGCGAAGTATCGAAGAACGATCCGCTTCACAGGTCATCCAGATTGAACGAGTTGAATATGAAACGAATTCTACAGTCGAAACCAGGTGGAACATGGAAAGACTGGGATAAAGAGCTCATGTCACCATGTCATGAGCGTGATACAGGTAAAACTTATTCAGGGGTTTATGCTAGGATGGTCGCCGGCGATGTCGGTCCGACTATAACTACTCAATTCTATAATTATGGGACGGGTCGGTTCGGTCATCCTGAACAAGACAGGGCTCTTTCGTTAAGAGAAGGAGCGTTATTACAAACCTTCGATCCGGATTACGATTTTATCAACCCTGAATTGCAATTCTCTATAAGACGCCTCGGTATTCATATAGGTAACGCAGTTCCAGTTGAATTAGGAACTATAATTGGTAAATCAATAATGGAACATTTAGAGGAGGAGGTATGGAAGTATGGCGGACAACGGACAATTTTCGTTTGAAATCTCCCTCAGTATCCTTAATCATCTTGGAAGGAACCTTTACCGAAGCTTTATTACAGTACTCGGAGAAGCTATATCAAATTCATGGGATGCCGATGCGGATAATGTGCATATCTACGTTGATAAAGAGAATAACAATTTTACTATTAAAGATGATGGAATTGGAATGTCGGGAGATGATTTCCAGAACAAGTTTTTAAAGATAGGATATACGAAAAGAAAAGAAGGGAAGGTGACTTCCGATAAAGGTAGACCTTATATAGGAAGGAAAGGAATCGGGAAGTTAGCTTTGTTATCTTGCGCGGAGAGGATTAGTGTGATATCGAAAACGGCTGGTTCGGATTATATCGGCGGAATTATTGATAATTCAGGTCTAGATTTGGCAATAGAAAACGATCTAACTCCTGATGCTTATAAATTAGAAGTTGTGGATATGGGGGTATTTGATAAACACATTAAAGACCATAGTCAAGGTACGTTAATCTACTTTGAAAACATTCACGAGGGGATAAGAAACAGCCCGGAATACTTGAAAAAGATAATTGCCCTGTATTTTCGGTTTTCACTAATCGACAACTCCTTCAATATATTTTTCAATGATGAACAAATTACGACTAATCACCTTAAGGACCTTGCAGAGAATACGCAGTTTTTATGGAAGATCAATAAATTTGATGATATGAAAGACCCCTATGTAGAAAACCAACTAGTTAATCTAAAAGATACCAAAACAATTACTGTTGAAGGTAACTTTACCGGTTTTATAGCTTCAGTGCAAAAGCCGAGCAATTTAAAAATAACAAGTACTGATGAGAGAGTTAGTAT
>CAZIYN010000013.1:15716-17355 GCA_964543495.1 uncultured Dehalococcoidales bacterium
ACAAGTATCATCGGTAGGGAACTCGGTATCGAAATCTTTAAGTGTGTATTTGTTCATTTTCTTAACCCCTTTCTACAAGTATCTTACCACATTCTATACTTGTTGTCAAGGGATAATTACCTTCTGAAATATATGCCTTCGTCTAGAATAGTTGAGAATTATTTATATGGTCAAATTCATTATAACGATATGGATGATGATCAAGATAGATTTGCTAGCAATAGGGAAGGCATTGTTGCAGATGATCCTAAATTCAAAGATCTCATTAAAGTTCTTCAAGATAAAGTCTTAAATGTAATTATTGAGGACTGGGACGTATGGAGAGATAAGCATAAACAAGATGGCGATCCAGATAATCAGAGGATAACTAAGAGAGATAGAAAATCCAAGGAGTTGTATAACGTTGTATCTGGGGAGTATAGTCCACCGGATGATGCAACGAATAAAAAAGAAGTAGATGGCTGGATTGATGATTTGGCAGATGATGCGCGATATAATTTTGGCTCTTATGCCGAATGCTTTATATCAGAAAATCTAATTAGGAAGTATATTGACGATAAAAAAATTAAGCTATCACCTGAAGCAGAGAAGATTATTGAGCACTGGCGAAAGCGTGAAGTAGAGAATAAGAAGAGTGGCAATTGTAATATAGATATAAGACAAGCAGATAGTAATATAAGTTATTTGGATATGAATGATCTTGCGAATTTAGTTGATAGAAAAGGTACCGAAAATTGCCTTCCTGTTGACGCAAAAGCATATAGACCTATTAGAGATGCGCTTATGCACACGGCGTTATTAACTGATGAGGCTAAGAAAAAACTTTCTACGGTATATGATAATATTAAAGGTAGAGTTAAAACACTACTATCTATTTAATGAAGCGTCTTATAAAGATTTCGTTAAATTATCATCACTTGGTATCTCAAATTTATCAATAGTCGAATTTATCCATTTTTCTAGAATGTCCATATTATTATAGAAGTCCGACTGTTTTTCTATACCGCATTGCCATACTATACCGACTCGCCATCCTCTTTCTATCAACTGACTTACTTTTCGTGCGTCACGTTCGAGATTCGCTCTACGTTTTTCTTCCCAGAATTCTCGTCTAGTGGTGGGAAGTCGGCTCTTCCTACATCCTTCATGACCATGCCAGAAACAACCGTGTATGAAGATAGCTGCGTTATGTTTTGGGAGAACTATATCGGGACTACCCGGTAACTTGTTGACATGCTTTCTAAAGCGATAGCCTTTCCTGTGTAGATAAGAGCGCACTTTTTTTTCTATGAGCGTATCTTTGCCATGAACTCTAGACATCAAGCGGCTGCGTTGTTCGGGTGATAAAGTATCCGTCATACTGATTCAGCCTTCAAATCAATTTCTTACATTTCAGTTTATCACAGACCTCACGGTAGTGGGTATGCGGACTTCGGCGGATTCAGAATGACAGTGGAGTAGGACTCTGGATTCCCCCGCCTATGCCAAGGCTTCGGCGGGCAGGACGTTAATGTTTACGTGTTTTGATGTGCTCCGGATTCATGTCTCCAGGTTAGAGCGTAACATTTTCTGTATTTATGAGTAGAGATTGCCACGTCGTCCACCTGCGCTGAAGCTACGGCGGACTCCTCGCAATGAC
>CAZIYN010000014.1:0-17344 GCA_964543495.1 uncultured Dehalococcoidales bacterium
ATCCCGAACTCCACGGCTCCTTCCGGGTTCAGATAGAAATCACGCTCGGTATCCTGGGTGACTTTCTCCATATCCTGTCCGGTATTCTTAACGATTATATCCTTGATGATATCCTGCTGGCGAGCGATTTCCCTGGCCGCAATCTGGATATCGGAAGCCTGTCCCTGAGCTCCCCCCATTGCCTGATGCATATGGATAGTCGAGTGCGGAAGCGCATATCGCTTACCTTTGGCTCCCGAGCACAGTAACACCGTTGCCATCGAAGCCGCCATCCCGACACATATAGTCGATACATCAGGCCGAATCAACTGCATGGTATCGTAAATAGCGAGACCGGAGCTTATAACCCCACCCGGACTCTGTATGTACATGGCAATATCCTTGTTGGGGTCCTCTCTCTCAAGGTATAAAAGCTGAGCGATTACCACATTCGCCACCTGGTCGTTAATCGGCGTGAACAGCATGACAATGCGTTCCTTGAGGAGCAGCGAGTATATATCCCAGAACCTTTCTCCGCGGGGACCGCTCTCCACAACACCGGGGATAATATTCATCGGAAAGTTATTCATTATCTTCCTCCTTTTCCGTTTTTTTCTTTCTCCTTTTTGGACTTTTCGCTATATCCGTTAATAATTCAAGGGCTTTTCTGGTGATAAGCCTTTGTTCGATTGTCTCACGTGCCTGGGGAGTTTCCAGTATCTTCAGCATCGATTCCTTATTTTCACCGTAACTCTCGGCAACGGTCTCTATTTCTTTTTGGACATCAGAATCGTCCACTGTAATATTCTCCTCCTCAACCACCTTCCCCAGTACCAGTGACCTACTTACCGTCTTCTCAGCTACAGGTTCCAATTCTTCATGCAGGTCTTCTTCTGTCTTGTTAATACTCATCAGGTACTGTTCTACCTCTTCCTGCCTTCCCTGAAAACGCTGGTCGATAATACGGTGAATCTCCGAATGCACCAGTATCGGAGGGTACTCCAGCTGGCTGTCTTCCACTATAGTATCCACCACCTTCTCCTCGAAGTCAGCTTTAACTCTCTCTTCCGCTCTTTGTTTGAGGTCTGACATCGCTTTTTCCCTCAGTTCGCCTACAGTCTTAAACTGGACGTCAACTTCAGAGGCGAAAGCGTCATTCAGTTCGGGGAGGACTTCCCGTTTTATTTCATTAACCTTAACCTTGAATACCGCCTCTTTACCGGCAAATTTGTCTTCGATATTCTCTTCCGGTAAAGTAAGCTTGAACTCTTTTTCCTCGCCTTTTTTCATTCCTGTCAGCTGCTCGGAGAAACCGGGCGCTGGAAACGTCTGGCCTGCTACTGCCTGGAACTGGGCGCCTTTCTGGTCGATATAAGTCTCACCTTCCGCGCTGCTTTCTACATCGAATATCACCATATCATCCAGCTCGACCGCTCTCTCCACAGGCTCCCATGTAGCATACTGGTGTTGTAAATGCTCCATTATTTCATCGACATTACTGTCATCCACCTCGACTTTTTCAGGTTTGAGCCTGATACTGCGGTAATCGCCAAGCGATACGCTAGGTTTCAGGGGGACTACTGCCTTGAAAATTATCGGGTCTGTCTGGGTTACTTCAATTTCCGGTTGAGCAATTGCTTCCAGTTCCTGTTCTTTTACAGCGTCTTCATAAGCCTGAGGGACCAGGTTATTCAGGGCATCTTCCAAGAGACTTGCTTTACCGACATACCTTTCGAATATATCGCGGGGGGCTTTCCCCTTCCGGAAGCCGGGCACCTTTGCATTCTTGACCAGCCGTTTATAAGCACCGTCAAGCGATTTTTCCATCTCTTCCGGTTCCATTTCGATAGTCAGATACGCCTGACTGTTTTCGGTCTTGTCGTTGGTTACCTTCATTCTTCCTCCAGCAACTTTATGTGTAACTCGGCAAGCTGTTCTTCAGTAACCGGCGAAGGAGCACCCATGGTCAGGTCCATAGCACTCTGAGTCTTAGGGAAGGCAATCACTTCCCGAATATTTTCCTCACCTGCCAGCAACATCACAAGGCGGTCTATTCCGGGGGCAATCCCGCCGTGTGGCGGAGCCCCGTACTCAAAGGCATCCAGAAGATGCCCGAAACGTTCTCTTACTTCTTCTTCCTCGTAACCTAACATGGCGAATATCTTGTTCTGTATCTCCCTGTTATGTATCCTGATACTTCCGCTGGCTAACTCGTAGCCGTTACAGATAAGGTCATACTGTTTCCCCTTGACCTTTTCAGGTGCACTATCCAGGTATTGAACATCCTCATCCTTCGGTGCGCTGAACGGATGATGAACCGAGTCCCATCTCCCCAGTTTTTCATCATATTCGAACAGCGGGAAATCCACGATATATGCGAAGGCTAACTGGTCTTCCGGAACCAGGTTTAGCCGCTTTCCCATTTCATTTCGTAGCATATCAAGCACCATATTCACGATTTTAGGCTCCCCGGCAGCAATTAGCATCAGGTCTCCAGGACCTGCACCTATCCTTCCGGCTATGTCCGTGACCTGCTCGACATTCAGATATTTCGAAGCGACCGATTTAACCATCTCGATTGTCAGATTATCAAGGTTGTCTGCTTCTGTATCCAGAGCTATGGTAAGTACACCCGGAGCGCCAAGAGTCCTCACCATTTTGTTCAGTTCATCAAGCTGTCCCCGGGTATATCCGGCGCAGCCCGGCGCGCAGATACCTTTCACCACACCCCCCGCATTAATTGCATCCGTAAATACCGAAAATTCCGTCTTTGCCGTAATATCCGAGAGGTCGGCCAGCTCCATTCCGAAACGCAGGTCGGGTTTATCGGAACCGAATCGTTCCATAGCTTCTGTATACGGGATTCGGGCGAAAGGTTTGATAATTTGTAATTCCGGCTTCAATGTCTCTATCATCGAAATGTACAGTTCCTCTATCAGGTTAAAGATATCCTCTTCTTCAACAAAGCTTATCTCGATATCGAGCTGGGTATGTTCCGGCTGGCGGTCGGCGCGGTTGTCCTCGTCACGGAAACATCTGGCTATCTGGAAGTATTTCTCCACACCGGCTACCATCAGTAACTGCTTTATTTGCTGGGGTGATTGAGGAAGAGCGTAAAATTCTCCCGGGTGAATCCGGCTGGGTACGAGGTAGTCCCTGGCCCCTTCCGGCGTGCTTTTTATCAATATGGGTGTTTCAACCTCTATAAAACCTCTTTCATCGAGAAAATCCCGCATATACTTTATTACTTTATGCCGTAGAATCAGATTGTTCTTCATGCGTTCACGCCGCAAATCCAGGTAACGGTACTTGAGACGGAGGTTCTCTTCCACTTCAATATCCTCATTAATGTAAAAAGGAGGTGTAAGCGAGGGATTGAGTGTCTCCGTAGCGGAAACGATAACCTCAACTTCACCTGTAGGGAGGTTCAGGTTTTCGGTGCCGCTTGGACGGAGAGCTACTTCTCCTTCAACGCTGATTACGTACTCTGTACGCATTCCGTCCGCGATATCGTGTGCGGTTTTTGATACTTCCGGATTGAATACCACCTGCACGATTCCTTCCCTGTCACGGAGGTCTATAAAAGTCAGACCACCGTGGTCGCGACGACGGTCGACCCATCCTGCAAGAATAACCTTTTCTCCAAGATTATCCTTATTCAATTTTCCGCAACTATGGGTCTTGAGCAAAAGATATCTCCTTATGGGGGAACGCAGTCTGTCTAAGCTGATTATAGCTTATGTCGAGTGTATTCTTCAACAGTTAGGCACGTTTTCTATTCAATTTGACATATATTCCCTGTCACTATACAATGAACCTATCCTGAATATTGGCATTTGTACAGAGGGAGGAATATAGTGCCGGACTGGAAGGAAAAAGCCAGCTTGAATAGAGGGACAGCTCGCATGATGATGTTCCGGGCTCGGCGTGCCGCCAGTTCGGGTACCATGCGGATGTAATATCCCGGACCGGTGAAGCAGCCGACCATGCCCAGGTAGTTTTAACTCCTGGGTTTTTATTTTGTTATTGACAGTATCAGACTTAAATATTACTATCAAATGAGGTAATAAGATGGCTAAAACGATTCAGGAAATAAACGAAAAGATAAAAGAAGGCAAAGCAGTAGTTGCTACCGCCGAAGAAATAATAAGTATCGTAAAAGAAAAGGGCATCGGTAAAGCAGCGCATGAAGTCGACGTGGTTACCACCGGTACCTTCGGGACGATGTGCTCTTCAGCGATATACTTCAATATCGGTCATTCGAAACCGCGTATCAAGCTGGGCGGCGGCAGGACGTATCTTAACGATGTCCCGGCATATACCGGGCTTGCCGCAATCGACCTTTTTCTCGGTGCCAACGCCCTTCCCGATGACGACCCCAGAAACAGGGTACATCCGGGAGAGTTCAATTACGGCGGCGGACACGTTATCGAAGAGCTTGTAGCCGGTAAAGATGTCCGCCTTTCGGCTACCGCATACGGGACCGATTGCTATCCCAGGAGAAGACTGGATACATGGATTAATATAAAGGACCTGAACCAGGCAGTCCTGTTTAATATCAGGAATGCCTACCAGAACTATAACGTCGCCGCAAATACATCGGATAAAACGATATATACGTATCTTGGAATGTTGAAACCACGGCTTGGCAATGCGAATTTCGCAACGTCCGGACAGCTATCACCGCTGTTTAACGACCCTTATTACAGGACAATAGGAATAGGGACGAAAATATTCCTCGGCGGCGGTATCGGCTACGTTGCATGGGAAGGCACCCAGCATAATCCTGATGTTCCCCGTACCGATAAAGGTATACCCAAGGAAGGAGCCGGTACGCTGGCGACTATCGGAGATTTAAAACAGATGAGTTCCCGGTGGCTTGTAGGTACAAGCGTCCTGGGCTACGGTTGTAGCCTCGGCGTGGGAGTCGGAGTGCCGATACCGGTTATATCAGAGGAAATCCTGCAATATACCACGGTTACCGATGAGGATATCGTTGCTCCGGTAGTCGATTACTCCGATGCCTACCCGCAACGAAAGCCGGACATTCTCGCCGAGGTAAGCTACGCCGAACTAAAAAGCGGACAGATTAAAATACAGAACAAGAAGGTGCCTACAGCTTCCCTCTCCAGTTACTCACGAGCACTGGAAATCGCCAATATCCTCAAGGAGTGGATACAGCATGGTAAGTTCATGCTGACCGAACCGGTCGCTCCGATTCCGGGTGTCGATTCGGGAGTCACTTTCAAAACACTGAACGAACGCCCGGTGGAGGAATAAGACCGAAAACATATTTAGAGGTAAGTTAAAATGACTGTTTCAAAGAAGATAGTACTGCATTTTCCCAGGAGGCTGGTCGACAGACCGATAATAAGCCCTCTGGTACGAGAATATAACCTGGACTTTAATATTCTTAAAGCTTCCGTTACACCGGACGAAGAAGGACTCCTTGTTATGGAACTCACCGGAGAAGCCAATGATTACGATAAGGGGATAAATTACCTGACGAAAGCCGGAGTGAAAATCCAGGCTCTCAGCCAGGACGTAACCCGCAACGAAGAACGGTGCACCCACTGCGGTGCCTGCATCACTGTATGCCCGGTGGGAGCTTTCGAGCTGGATCCGTCGACCAGGCAGGTCAGTTTCTACAATGATAAATGCATTGCCTGCGGACTCTGTATAAAGACCTGCCCGCCGAGATCTATGGAGCTGCATTTCTAGACCGATGTATGAAGCCAGGACATATCGATACTGGATTGAGAGTAAAGACCTGGTCGCTTTTAATGTAACCATAAAAGAGACCGACCTGTATATCCGTGCAACGAAGAACCTGAGAAGCAAAGCACTTAAAGCGGTCAAAAAATACAGGGAATCTCTTGAAAGCTACATTAAAAGGTATCCCGGCTTTCAGACCTCTCTTGAACCGGTTAAGGTAGATGACAGCGCTCCGGTTATCGTAAAGCTGATGGCTGAATCCGCCGAAAAAGCCGGAGTGGGTCCAATGGCATCCGTCGCCGGGGCTATTGCAGAACTTGTCGGAAGTGAACTGCTGGAGTTTTCACCGGAGTTAATCATTGAAAACGGCGGCGATATCTATATAAAAAGTCTTAAAGACAGGACTGTAAGCATCTACGCCGGAAAATCGGCACTCACAGGGAAAATAGGAGTCGTAGTTAAGGCGGAGCACACCCCCTGCGGAGTCTGTACTTCCTCGGGAACGGTCGGGCATTCCACAAGCTACGGTAAAGCGGACGCCGTGGTGGTAGTAGCGCCTTCGACAACGCTTGCCGACGCCTCTGCTACGGCGATAGGAAACCTTATCGGCAGTCCCGATGATATTCAGAAAGGTATCGAATATGGTATGAATATAAAAGGACTTAGGGGAATCCTGATTATTGTAGATGACGGTATCGGAGTATGGGGAGAAATAGAACTGTGCAGGATAGAACGTGATTAAATATACATTCAACGGAGTGCTGCTATGCTGAACGAATATGAGCAGACCAGGTATGACCGGCAGATGATAATGAGGGGATTCGGGGAGGAAGGTCAGGAAAAACTTAAGAACGCCAGAGTAGTCGTCGCCGGCGGCGGAGGCCTCGGTTCTCCCTCTTCGATATACCTCGCGGCTGCTGGTATAGGCACGATACGAATAATCGACCACGATACGGTAGAACTGAGCAACCTTAACCGCCAGATACTGCATTGGGATAAAGACGTCGGAAGGAAAAAGGTCGATTCCGCCTCCGAGAAGCTCGATCAATTCAACAAAGGAATCAGGATTGAAGCGATAGAAGAGACGATAGATGAGAGCAACGTAGCCGAGCTTGTCGAAGGTTTCGATGTGATTGTCGACGCCATGGACAACCTGGAGGCAAGGTATCTTCTCAATAAAGCAGCCATCGATAATCGGGTACCGTTTATCCACGGTGCAGTCTACGGACTCGAAGGACGTGCAATGACCGTAATCCCGGGCAAGACCGCCTGTCTCAGGTGTATTTACAGAGGACAGATTCCGAAAGAAAAATTCCCGGTACTCGGAGTAACACCGGCGGTAATCGGCTGCATCCAGGCAACTGAAGCAATCAAGTATATAGTCGGTATCGGCAAACTGATTACCGACCGCATTCTGGTCTACGACGGTCTGAACATGAGGTTCACGGAATTCACCGTAAAGAGAGACCCCGGGTGCGAACACTGCGGAAACGTGCAGTCATAGGAAACTGATATGAGTATAACACTTATAATCCCATCATACCTGCAGACCTACACGGATAGTCATGAGACTGTTGAAGTTACCGGAAGCACTACGGGCGAATGTTTCGACAGCCTGGTAGATAAGTATCCCGATATTAAAAAAATGCTTTTCAATGATGAAGGTAAATTACACAGCTATATCGGCATATATATTAACGGCGAGGACGTTTCCAATGACGGTCTTTCCGGCGTACTTAAAGACAGAGACCATGTCCACGTTATATATGTAATAGGCGGCGGATAATCTTCAATAATTCAGAACCGTTTACAAGCACAATCAGCGCTATTTCAGGCTTGGACGGGAATATACTAATCAGAGAGTAAATTGCGCCTGTATTTCGAATACAAACGCTCTCAAAAGGGTGTATACTTTTATATCAGACCTCGCGTTTAAGCCACTTCTGCTTCTGGTCGAGTCTCACCTTTTCATCAGTAGGTTTATAGCCTGAAAGAAATTTCTTTTTAAATTCCCCGAAGGTGTCGTTTACAATAGAATTTCGTATATCCTTCATCAGCCTGTTTATGAAAGTCAGATTGTGAATAGTCGCCAACCTGTATGCCAGCAATTCTCTGGCATTGAAAAGGTGGTGCAGATAAGCTGCTGAGAAATTCCGGCAGGTATAGCAATCGCAGTCAGGGTCTATCGCCCTTTCCATCCTGCTATAGACGGCATTGCTGATACTAATACGGCCCTCCGGTGTGAAAAGAGCGCCGTTTCTCGCCACACGGGTCGGGAGAGCGCTATCGAACATATCTACTCCCCTGCTCACACTCTCTATTATATCCTCCGGAGAACCCACACCCATAAAATAGCGTGGTTTGTCCTCCGGCAGGTATCCGATCGTGTCTTCCAGCACGGAATAAGTTGTCTTCTTCGGCTCTCCGATACTCAGACCGCCGATAGCATATCCGGGGAAATCAAGTGAGGTCAGGTATTCCGCCGACTGACGGCGCAGGTCGGGAAAGAGTCCGCCCTGAACGATTGCGAATAGCGAAGATTTATCTCTGCTCCAGGAACCGAGGCACCGCTCCGCCCATTTATGCGTCCGCTCCATCGCTTCCTTTATTTTCTCGAAATCGGCATCATGGGGAGCGCATTCATCGAGTACCATTATTATATCTGCGCCCAGGGTCTCCTGGTATTCCACGGCAAGTTCCGGAGTAATCAGATGCTCGCTGCCGTCGATATGAGAACGAAAAACCACTCCCTCGTCATTCACCTTCCGCAGCTTCGCCAGGCTGAATACCTGGTAACCTCCGCTGTCGGTTAAAATCGTACCATCCCAGCCCATAAACCTGTGGAGACCGCCCGTTTCTGCGATGACTTCGATACCGGGTCTCAGGTAAAGATGGTACATATTGGAAAGCACCATTTCCATACCTGTTTCCCTGATATCTTCGGGAGAGAGAGCTTTAACCGTACCCTGGCTGGCTACAGGCATAAACACAGGCGTCTGCACAGTCCCGTGTAATGTGGTCAGTTCGCCGGCACGGGCTCGGTTTTCGGTAGATGTACTTATAATGGAGAATGAGTATTTATCATTCATCTTCTCTAGCGGATCTATCCCGATATTATAAAAAAATTTGCTCTATCTCTTATCTGAAGCTTCATCGGTACGCTGCCGTGAAGCTTTACTTACAGCCTTAGTATAAGCCCTGATGACATCCTGTCTCCGCAACACACCCAGCAGCTTCTCAGGATGGGTCCTGTCCACTACGGGTATTCTGCCGACATCATTGCCACCGAGTTTAACGAAGACATCATGAAGATACTCATCGGGATAGGCTGTTATTACCGTTGTCGTGAGAATATCGTTCACGGTTATATTTTCAGGGTCTTCATTGGAAACTACCGTTTCCACGTCAGCCATCGTAACCATCCCGATGAATCTTTCCTTTTCGTCCACTACCGGAAATCCGTGGTGTCCGGACCTGCGGAGTCGCGTTATCAACTCACTGACTTTCATTTCAGGCAGTACAGCAGGGAAATTCTGGGTCATTGTTTCACCGACTTTTATTTCTCTCATCGGACCGGTCTGTTCTAGCTGGCGTATATCCACTCCCCGTCTTATCAGTTTCAGAGTATAAATACTTTCACCGGAGAGCATTCTGGAAACAACTGTACTTGCTACAACGGCTATAAGTAAAGGCAGAATGATTTTATAGTCCATTGTCATTTCAAATAGAATGATTACAGCAGTAATAGGAGACTTGGCAACTCCGGCGAACATCGCCGCCATACCGACCATGGCATAAGCGCCGGAAGCAGCCGTAGTACCCGGAAACAGCTGATGCGTTACCGTACCGAAAGCACCACCGAGCATCGCTCCCATGAACAGAGACGGGGCAAAAATACCTCCGCTGCCTCCGCTTCCAAGAGTCAGTGATGTTCCTGCAATTTTCAGAACCAGCAATATCAGAAGCGAATCCAGGGCTATTTCACCGAGTAATGCCTGGTCCGCACTCATAGTACTTGCCCAGTAAACTTCACCGTACCCCACACCCAGCACATCATACGAGTACAGCCCTATCAGCCCTATCCCGATACCCCCGATTAGAGGTTTAATATAATCCGGAATATGCCAGGAATCAAATATATCCTCGCTTTTATAGAGGATGTTTATAAATATATACCCGACTACGGCTGCCATAATCCCGAGAATTGCATAAGGAATTAATTCCCAGTAGCTGACAGTATCGTAAGGTACGATACCGAAAGATGCCTTGTCTCCGATAAATATCCGGGATATCACATCCGCGATTACGGAACTAATAACTACATATCCGAACCTGGTGGAAACAAAACGACCCAGAATTACTTCAAGAGCAAAAAATACCCCGCCTATAGGAGCATTGAATGTTGCCGATATTCCGCCGGCAGCCCCGCAAGCAACAAGTGTCCTTACCCAGTCTTCGGATAGCCTCAACCACTGTCCTACCGCCGAACCGAACGAAGAACCTATCTGCACGATGGGACCTTCACGTCCTACTGAACCGCCGCTGCCGATGCACACCGAAGAAGCAAGCGCTTTTACAATCGATACCCTCGGGCGGATTTTCCCTCCTTTTATAGCTACCGCTTCCATAACTTCTGGAACACCGTGACCTTTTGCTTCTCTGGCTCCGAAGTAGATTAACAGGCCCACAATCAGACCGCCAAAAGCCGGGATAAGTATTATGTAATACCTTCCCATAAATCCCAGTATTTCAGACCCGCCGCCTATAAAAAACGCCTGGAAATTGATAATCAACCAGCGGAATGCGACCGCTCCGAATCCGGCGATTATTCCTACCAGTATCGACAGTGCAATTCCGTTTACCGTCTCGTAAGATTTGAGTTTACTCTTTAGAGAAGTGATTGCACGTTCATATAAAGACGCATCCGAACTCATCGTTTACCAGCGTTCTCCCATACCATATTATCGTCGCTCTTCGTTAATTCTTCTTTCATCCAGGTAGCCCTGCAGAATAATCGCAGCGGCTATTGCGTCATCCCTCTTCTTTTCGCGTCTCTTTTTTCTGCCTGTTATCTGCATCATACGTTGCGCGGAGACAGTTGAAAGTCGTTCATCTCTGAATTCTACCGGGACATCTGTATTTACCGACAGTTCTTTTATGAAGGTTTTAACCTTCTCAGCCTGAGGACCGATGCTGCCGTCCATTGAAATCGGTAGCCCGGCGATTATAACGCCGACCTCATTTTCGGTAACAACGGTTAAAACAGCCTGTATATCCTGCGGAGTATCCGTGCGGTCTATAATCGTCAAGGGGGTTGCCAGTATTTGTCCGGGGTCGCTAAGGGCTATCCCGATTCTTTTATCTCCTATATCAAGTCCCAGACTGCGCGTTATTCTACCCCTTAAGAAGAACGTTTTTCCTTAACGTATTGAAATGCCTCTTTGAGAGCATCTTCCAGCTTGTTCTTATTTTTGCCGCCGCCCTGGGCGATATTCGCCCTGCCACCGCCGCTTCCTCCGGTAACTTCCGCTACCCTCTTGATAATTTCTCCTGCTTTAAGCCCCTCGTTCACCAGGTCGGGGGTAATATTTACCACAAAGGCAGGTTTGTCTTCCCAGACAGTGCCCAGCACTACCACGCCGCTTCCTAGCCTGTCTCTGAGGTCGTCACTCATCACTCTCAGGTTATCCATACCCGTCGGCGAGACTTTTTCCGCCAGCACTTTGATTCCATTAATATCCTGCACCTTATTTTCCAGAGATTCTGTATCTTTTCTGGCCAGTTTTCTTTCCAGCGCCTGCCGCTGGCGGCGCTCATTCTTCACCTCTTCAAGCATGCTTTGTGTTTTCTTTACGATATCGTGCGGTTCGCTTTCCAGATATCCGGCAACTTTCCCGATATCGGCAAGCCGCCTGTTTATATATGTTTCGGCACCTCTGCCAGTGACAGCCTCGATACGCCGCAGCCCCGAGCCGATGCTGCTCTCGCTGATAATCTGGAAAAACCCGATTTCCCCGGTGGTGCTGACATGCGTGCCTCCGCATAGCTCAGCGCTTATCGGCGGCCTGCCTATCCTCAATACCCTGACAACATCGCCGTATTTTTCATCGAAGAGAGCTATAACGCCTTCCTCGATTGCCTTTCTGTAAGGCATATCCTCATCGTAGACTTCAAGGTCCTGGCGGACGCGTTCGTTAACTATTCTCTGGGTATCTACTATTTCACCCGCTGTCATTGCAACGAGGTGAGAAAAATCGAACCTGAAATAGTCCGGCGATACCAATGAACCTCTCTGCTGGACATGCCCGCCCAGAACGTCACGCAATGCCGCCTGGAGAAGGTGAGTAGCGGTATGATTGCGAGCTATATCAAGTCTTCTTTGCAGGTCTACTTCGGCTTTAACATTATCGCCGACAGACAGGGTACCCTCTTCTACTTTCCCCCGGTGCACTATAATATCCGGTGGTATCCGTACCGTATCCGTTACCATAAAACGTCCGCTGTCCGTTTCGATTGTCCCCGTGTCTCCTACCTGACCACCCATTTCGCCGTAGAAAGGTGTATCCTGCAGAATAACTCCCGCTTCCTGCTCCACGGTAACAGAAGCTACCGATTCGATATTGACGAGCAGGCCCAGGATAGTCGTATCCTGCTTATAATTATCATAGCCGGTGAATACGGTATCTTTTATGTCAAGTGTGATACCCGCTCCGTTGTCGCCTGCAAGGTCGAACTTCTGGGCCGCCTTTGCTCTCTCCCGCTGCTTATCCATTTCCTTTTCGAAGCCTTCCATATCAACGGAAAAGCCCTGTCCTTCCGTAATCTCTCTGGTTAACTCCACCGGGAATCCGTAGGTATCATACAACCTGAAAGCGTCCTTGCCGCTGATTTCACCTGCCTTCTTACCGGCGGTTTTTTTCATAATTCCATCTAGCAATTCAAGTCCGGTATTAAGAGTTTCTCGAAACCTAGATTCTTCAATCTCGATATATTGATAAATGGTATCTTGCCGTTGCCATAGCTCCGGATAAACACCGGTCATGGTACCAACTGTTGCGCCGGCAATCTGGTTCAAAAAAGGTTTTTCTAATCCAAGTTTTCTACCGTATAAAGCAGCTCTTCGAATTAATCGTCTCAGCACATAACCACGTCCATCATTACTCGGATATACACCATCGGCAATGAGAAACGTCATTGCCCTACCATGCTCAACCACCACTCGCATCGCATGGTCCATCTCTTCGTTCGTACCATAGTCAATTCCTACGAATTCCGAGATATTATTGATTAATTCGTTGAATAAACCTGTCTCATATATAGTCGTCTTGCCCTCTATAGCAGCAGTCGTTCTTTCTAACCCCATTCCGGTATCTATATTCGGCTTTGGTAATAGAGTGCGATTTCCACTTGTATCCTGATTATACTGGGTAAAAACAAGATTCCATATTTCCGTAAATCGTTCACAACCGCAATTTGGTCTACAAGTAGACTTCCCACATCCGATTTCTTCTCCGAAGTCGAAATGAATCTCACTGCACGGTCCACACGGCCCGGTATCTCCAGCAGGACCCCAGAAATTATCCTCCTCTCCGAATCTAACTATCTTTTCTTCCGGGATTCCGATACCACGCCACAAGTCGTGTGCTTCTTCATCTTCTTCAAAGATTGTTATCCAGAGCCTTTCCTGAGGCAATCCCAGATTCACAGTAACGAATTCCCACGCCCACTCAATCGCTTCTTTTTTGAAGTAATCGCCAACGCTGAAATTACCCAGCATCTCAAAGAAAGTATTATGAGTAGGGTCACCTACGAACTCAATATCTGTGGTGCGGAAGCATTTCTGGCATGATGCCAGCCTTTTATTCGGAGGGGTAATCTCGCCCATAAAGTATGGTTTTATCTGCACCATTCCTGCGGTGGTAAGCAGCAGAGTCGGGTCATCTTTTGGTATAAGAGATGAGCTGGGTATAACCGTATGTCTTTTAGACTCAAAAAATTTTAGAAATTCGGCGCGTAGTTCGTCACTTGTCACTTATTACTGTTTTCCTCCGGACGTTTGAACTACTTACGATTTTAGTGTAAGTGCTACCGACTGTCAATGAATATAGCCTCAGAACTATGACAGGAACACCTTTAACTCCGCCGGGTAGCAGGCGATTCGGTCCGTCTGGAAAGTTCGGCGACAAGTATATTGACAGCAAGCTCATCGTCCAGCTTCCCGGTTTTTATAGACAGATCGGCCTCGAGTATCCGGCGGTATACTTCTTTAATTCTTGTAAGAGAGTACCTGCCCGCCTGTTCGATTGTCTTGCGAACGACGTATTCGGAGCTGGTACCAAGCTTGCTCTGCATTTCAGCCGTCTTCAGTCGTTTCCCGGCAAGCTCCTTGGCCAGGACTATCATCCTCACCTGCCTTGCCAGCATTGTGAGTAAATACACCGGAGCAGCCCCCACCTGCAACTGCTGCTGTAAAAGCTGTTCGGCTGCTTCCGCTCTGAACTCCAGGATTGCATCTACAAGGTTGAATACGGTGAACTGTTGGGTATAACCGACAAGGATTTTCACGTCCTCTTCCTCTATTTTTCTACCCGAGGCGTACAGTACCAGCTTATTCACCTCACTCGACATCGTCCACAGGTTGCTGCCCACGAGCCTCGCCAGCAGGTTAGCCGCCTGTTGAGTAATTTCGCCGCCTTCTTCCGCAACCCGTTTTTGTACCCAATCACGCAATCTAGCATCCTTCAGGAACGGGTATCTTTTAACGGTCGCGTTAGGGGCAAGCTCTTTATACAGAGGATTTTTATCCGCAATCTCACTATCTATCAGTACCAGGACTGTAGTATCAGGCATATTCAATATGCAATCGTTGATTCCCTTGTGCCCGTTATCCTGGTTATCCTTTTTCTGAAGGTTATTACCGCGTCCCGGATTAAACCTCGCCAGGAGGCCTTCTATAATAACGAGCCGATTATCGGTTAGAAACGGGACTGTCTCGCATGCGGTACTCAATTGTTCAAGGGTGACCTTCTGTCCGTCGAGGACGGTAGTATTGATTTCCAGGCTTTCACGGTCGCCCAGGCCTCCTTTAATCTGCTCGAGCATTTGAGCAATCGAGAAATCGTCCTGTCCTGACAGAATATAGAGCAATGACAACCTTCCTTTGAAGTCTTATATAGAATTCTACCATATGCCGTCTTGTCGGTGAATAACAAAACCACTATAATAATTAACTGGCCCGACTGACTAAAGGAGGATTTTAATGAGACCACTGCAGACAGATTTGTCCATTTATAACGAATTCAATTTCAAATACAAGCCGGTAGGAGTAAAATTCCTGCTGCCAAAGCCCGAAGAGATAAAGCAGATAGATAAAGAACTGCCTTTCTGCGAGATGTTCAAGACAGCCCAGGAGAGTGACGCGCCGTTTTATTTTTCAAAGGAAAACGAGAATTGCGTGGGGAGAATGGTACTGGGAATGGAAGAAATGGAGACTCACGTTGAAGGCGGCCTGATAGGTCCGAAATTCGGTGTTTACCAGGAAGCTCGCGCCAATAATAAAATCTATCAGTATATCCCGAAATTCAATAAAGGCATCGTTAAATACGTTGCCTTCTCTCCACTCGATAAATTGAATTTCGAACCGGACCTGCTTATGATTACCGCCACGCCCGGGCAGGCGGAAATTATCCTGAGAGCGATGAGCTATTCCACAGGTGAAATGTGGGCTCCGAGAGCTACCCCCGTGATGGGTTGCGCCTGGCTTTATGCGTACCCTTTCCTGAGCGGTAAAGTTAATTATACCGTTACCGGAATGGCTTTCGGCATGATAGCCAAGAAGGTATTCGAGCCCGGCTGGTTAATACTTTCAATCCCCTATAACTGGATTCCCACCATTACCCAGAACCTTAAGGAAATGGAATGGGTGCTTCCTTCATACACGGATGGCAGGGAGAAATTCCTCGAACGGGAAGAGAAAGCCTTCAACGAGGCGGCACAAGAAGCCCAAAGCTGATAAACTAAGCCGGAATTATACCGTGTTTCCTGGCGGGTCTGCTCTCCACCTTTGATTTCGTGATTTCCAGGGCCTCAACCAACCTCATTCTGGTCTCGGCAGGATCGATGATATCATCAACATGCAGGTGTTCCGCCGGACGGTATGGGTTGGCAAACTCTTCGCGGTATTCGGCTATCTTATCTTCAAGCAGCTTGCCGGGGTTGTTGGCACTATCGAGGTCTCTCCTGAATATTATCGGGGCTGCTCCTTCGGCTCCCATTACCGCCAGTTCGGTACTCGGCCAGCAGAAAACAAAGTCGGCTCCCAGGTCCTTGCTGCACATACCCAGATACGCCCCACCGTAAGCTTTCCTGATGGTGAGGGTGATTTTAGGCACTGTTGCTTCCGAATAAGCGTAAAGCATTTTCGCTCCATGCCTGATTATTCCTCCCCACTCCTGTTCGGTCCCGGGAAGATATCCTGGAACATCCACGAAAGTAATTACGGGGATACCGAATGCGTCACAGAACCTGATAAACCGGGAGGCTTTATCACTGGCATCGATATCCAGACAACCAGCTTTCGACATCGGCTGGTTGGCAATAATCCCTACCGATTTGCCGTTCAACCGTGAAAAGCAGGTAAGTATATTGGTTGCGAAAAGCGGGAACAACTCGAAATAGTTCTTCCCCGTCTTTTTCCTGTCGAAGACCCTTTCGATAATCCTGTGCATATCATAAGGCTTGGCAGGAGAAGAAGGAACGATATCGAAGAGCGTATCATCCTTCCTGTCGGGCAGGTCCCCCCAGTCATCCACAGGCGGAGTCTCCCGGTTGCTGGAAGGCAGATAACTCAGAAGCTCTTTTATGCTTTTAAAGCACTCTTTTTCGCTTTCCTCCGAGCGGCAGACAACTCCGGCTTTCCTCTGGGCAGCCAGAGCTCCTCCCAGTTCTTCCTCGCTGACTTCCTGCCCCATCGCAGCTTTCACCACTTTAGGCCCGGTTATAAAAGCGTGGCTTATCCCTTTCACCATAAAAGTAAAGTCCATCAGTGCCGGAGAATAAACGGCGCCTCCGGCAGTGGGACCCAGAATCGCGCATATCTGGGGGATAACACCGGAAGCCAGAGTATTCCTGTAAAATATCCTGCCGTAACCGGCCAGAGCGTCTACGCCGTCCTGAATCCTGGCTCCCCCGGAATCATTCATGCCGATAACGGGACATCCCGCTTTCATGGCATTATCCAGCACCCGGCATATCTTGTCCGCATGAACTTCCGAAAGAGTCCCTCCGGTGCTGGTAAAGTCCTGTGAATATATGTATACTTTCCTGCCATCTATATTTCCGTAGCCGACGATTACTCCATCAGCCGGAACGTCATTCGCCCCCCTGCTCCTGGCAAACATCCCGATTTCCCTGAAAGTACCTTTATCCAGCAGTGCATCAATCCGCTCACGGGCGGTCAGTTTTCCCTTCTGCCTCTGGGTTTCAATACGTTCCCTTCCTCCCATTTCGCCTATTTTCTTACGCCGTTTTTTTAGGTCGGCTATCTGTTTCTTTTTAGATTCGGTATCTTCAGACATAAATCCTCCGAGACTGCTTTATGCGAAGTCTGCCAGGTACGTTATTTTTCTTCGTCCTTACCCCAGTTCTGCAT
>CAZIYN010000015.1:0-17334 GCA_964543495.1 uncultured Dehalococcoidales bacterium
GGATCAACAGCCTCACCCTCGACTTGATGAGCGAGCTGTCCGCGGTACGAAAGATATATATGTAGCCAAACCTGCAGAACTCTTTGAAATATGCCAGAACATGAGAAAGGCAATCAGCGAGAGCCCGCACGTAGGCGACTGGATGGCAGTAGACGAAGACGATTCTTTCCATCACGATAACTTCGCCTGGGGCAATGCCCGTGTGCGGAGAAAGGGCTTCTTTACCAAAGATATTCTGGACAGTTATACGGCGATTAAATATGACCATATGGACCGTCAGACCGGCTGTTTCAACTGCCCCAAGAAATGCCACAACATTATCACATGGCCGGGTCGGAGAAGATTTTCATATAAATGCTACGCCAAAGACACCTATCATATGGCTGCTTTTAAGGACCTGGACTTCAGTTATGACATACTCGGAGTTGCCCAGGAGATGGGGCTCGACTCGTATTCGACACCTCAGGTATTAGCCTTCGCCGTTGAACTTTACGAAGCCGGTATATTAACCGATAAAGACATGCCTGATTTTCCATCCGATATCAAGGACAGGTTCTACTACTTGCTGGATAAAATCGTCAAGCGTGAAGGTATCGGAGATGCATTAGCGAATGGTGTTTACCACGCTGCCAGACAGATAGGTCGGGGTGCCGATGCGTACGACCATAATACCACCAAGAAATTCGAACAGCTTCCAATCAAGCTGGGAAAACTGAACCCCCCATATTTCCTTATGATAGCTACCGGTGAAAAAATGGCTATCACCCAGATTGAAGGTTCTTTCCCGCAGGACCCTCTGCCGACCATCGAGGAAAGACAGAAATTCGTGGACGAATGGGAAGCGGTACCGGATGAGAAATTCAAAGATATATTTATGAAATGGGAAAAGAAATACGATATTTCCAACGAAGCCTCCTGCGCCATCACAGAATGGAACGAGATGATGCATACTATCGATGATTCCGTGGGACTCTGCGGCTTCCTTTCATCATTCAGAGGTCAGTTTGGCGGAAGAGTTGTATATCACATCCATAATATTCCGAATATTATCTCACTTGCTGCCGGATTTGACCTTGACGAAAAAGGTATCTGGGAAATCGGCCAGAGAAACCGCAACCTTTTCAGGGCTCTTAATGTAAGAAGGGGCATGAGAAGAAAGGACGAATCGCCGCCCGCCGACCACTGGGCGGTACGGGACGACGACTTCGAGCAGAAGCTACTCAGCGATTACTATACTTACCGCGGATGGACCGACGAAGGGATTCCCACCAGGGAAACCCTTGAAAAACTCAGACTCGGTTATGTAGCTGAAGATTTTACAAAAAGAGGAATCTTATAACCCGGATATGGGTAATCTTATTCATTATGAAAAAGGATTCAAGATGAAAAGAAAAAGATTAATCAAGTATATCAAGGTTGACGCTGATAAATGCACCGGCTGCCGAGCATGCGAGGTTATATGCGCCGCTTATCATGCCGACCCGAAATACAGCATCGTTAATCCGGCCAGGTCGCGTATTCAAGTCTTCCGTGATGAATTAAATGATATATACGTCCCGGTCAGGGCCGGTAAATATACTGAGGTCGAATGCAACGGCAGAAATATACTTGTAATCGACGGGAAAGAGTACGGCGAGTGCTCTTTCTGCCGCCAGGCCTGCCCCTCGCGTGACCTTTTTCACGAACCCGATTCAAAACTGCCGCTGGAGTGCGATATGTGCGGAGAACCGATGCCTGAAGACGGACCATTGTGCGTCCAGTGGTGTGAGACCGAAGCCCTGACATATGGTGAAAAGGAAATCGAGGAAGAAGTAGAAGAAGAGGAAGAGACGGAAGAAGTGGAGGTACTTTAATGGCAGACGGAGTGAGTTCACCTGTAGGAGCGGTACTCGTAGTCGGGGGAGGAATTAGTGGTATTCAGTCCGCTCTGGATTTAGCCGATTCGGGATTCAAGGTCTACCTGGTTGAGAAGTCTCCCATGATAGGCGGAAAGATGGCTCAACTGGATAAGACATTTCCCACACTCGATTGCTCGCTCTGAATACTAGGGCCCAAGATGGCGGACGCCGGTCGGCATCCGAACATTAGAATCCTGGCAAACACCGAGGTAACGAGTGTAGAAGGAGAAGCCGGGGACTTTACCGTAACGGTCACCCGGAAACCGCGCTACGTGGACGAAGACCTCTGCGTGGGCTGCCGTACCTGCTCCAAATACTGCCCCTATACGCTTGCCAATCCTTTCGATGAAAACCTCGGACCCGCTAAAGCTATAGATATCTGGTGTCCGCAGGCTATACCGGCCGCCGCTAATATCGATAAAGAAGCCTGCATGTATTTCGACCAGAAATGTACAATCTGCAAATCGGTCTGCCAGGCGAAGGCTATCGATTTCAAACAGAAGAAGAAAAAAGGGATTATGCATGTCGGGGCGATAGTTGTCAGCCCCGGATATGAGATATTCGACGCAAAAATCACTGCCGCTTACGGATACGGTCGGCTGAAAAACGTTATGAACAGCCTGGAATTCGAGAGGGTACTGAACGCTTCCGGTCCTTTCAACGGAGAAGTCCTCCGTCTTTCGGATGGGAGAGTACCTAAGAAAATAGCCTGGCTTCAGTGCGTGGGTTCCCGGGATACCGGTCTGGGTAACACTTACTGCTCCGGAATCTGCTGCACATATGCCCTGAAGCAGATGATTCTGGTAAAGAACCATTATCCCGATATCGAAGTGGCTATCTTCCACAACGATATAAGGACTTTCGGCAAGGGATTCGAAGATTTTTACAACCGCGCTCAGCAGATGGGAGGCGCCCGTTTCATCCGGAAGCGAATCTCAGCCGTAAAAGAAAACAAGCGTAATAATAACCTTCTGGTTACCTATACATCGGACGACCATACTGTCGAAGAAGAAGAGTTCGATATGGTCATTCTCTCGGTTGGAATGAGTCCGGCGAAAGATAATGAAGCATTGTCGGAGATATTCGGGTTCGATCTGAATACACACGGCTTCTGCCATACCGATTCCTTCACTCCGAATGAAATAAACGGTATACCGGGGATATTCCCCGCGGCTTCATTCACCGGCCCGATGGATATACCGGATTCCATCGGTTCTGCCAGCGGAGCCGGTTCTCTGGCTGCCCAGATGCTCGCCAGCCAGAGGGGTACCCTGGCCCAGATAAAGACATATCCGGATGAGAAATCTGTAGAAGGAGAAGAGCCCAGAATAGGCGTTTTCGTCTGCAACTGCGGTACAAATATCGGCGGTGTCGCCGATGTCGCCTCGCTGGTCGATTATGCCTCTACACTTGAGAATGTCGTCCACGCGGAGCAGCATGCAATCTCCTGTGGCTCGGATTCGCTCTGGAAAATCACCGATGCCATCAAGGAAAAAGGACTGAACAGGGTAGTAGTTGCCGCCTGTACTCCCAGAGACCATGAGACTGTTTTCCGTGAATCGCTCCGTGAAGCCGGTCTGAACCCGTACCTCCTGGATATGGCGAATATCAGGGAACACTGTACCTGGGTTCATTCGCTTGATAAAGAAGATGCGACCGAGAAGGCGAAAGACACAATCGCAATGTCCGTAGCCAGGGCCCGCAATCTTACCGCACTCGAAGAGCTTGAACTCCCTGTTAACAAAAACGGCCTCATCCTCGGAGGCGGTCTCGCCGGTATGAATGCAGCCCTGTCGCTTGCCCGGCAGGGATTTAAGACTTATCTCGTGGAGAAAGAAGCTGAACTGGGAGGTAACCTCAGAGACCTTCATTACACGCTGGAAGGAATGGAAGTCCAGCCTTATCTCCGGAAACTGATATCGGAAATCGAAAGCGAGAAGAACATTACCGTCTACAAAGGGTATGAGATGAAGACATTCTCCGGTTACGTGGGGAATTTCAAGAGTACCCTCGTCAAGACAGGTGCCGAAGACGATACACCCGTGGAACTCGATCACGGTATAACCATAATAGCCACCGGCGGCAGACCATATATACCCACCGAATACATGTACGGCGAAAGCAAAAAGGTCGTGACCCAGCAGGAGCTTGAAGAAATGATTGCTTCGGGCAAACTTCCGGAAGGTCTGAAACAGGTAGCTATGATTCAGTGCGTGGGAGCCAGAAATGAAGAACGCCCCTACTGCAGCCGAATCTGCTGCGGAGAAGCTCTGAAGAACGCTCTGAAGCTTAAGGAGCTTGACGAGAATATTGAAGTCACCGTCTTCTTCCGTGATATGAGAGCATACGGGTTCAAAGAAGACTATTATCTTGAAGCCCGTGAAAAGGGTGTTTTATTCATTCAGTACGAACCGGAGAGAAAACCGGAAGTCGACCTCAAAGGAGACATCCTTTCACTGAGTTATTATGATTCTACAATCGGAATGCAGGGAGAAATTTCACCCGACCTGCTGGTATTAAGCACGCCTGTCTCCTCCGAAGGAGACCAGGAGCTTTCCCAGTTCCTGAGACTGCCTGTTACGGGCGACGGCTTCTTCATGGAAGCACATATGAAACTGAGACCTCTCGATTTCGCCACGGACGGTGTTTTCCTGTGCGGTATGGCGCAGTACCCGAAATATATACCCGAGACCATCAATCAGGCGAACGGCGCCGCTCTGCGGGCAGCCACAATCCTTTCCAAAGATACCATTGTCGCCAGCGGGGCTGTCTGCGAATGCGATGACGAGAGGTGTATCGGGTGCGGGCTATGCACCAGGGTCTGTCCCTACAGCGCTATCGAGCTCGAAGAGACGGATGAAGGCAAGATAGCCAGGGTTATTCCCGCCGCATGTAAAGGATGCGGCGTATGTAACGCTGTTTGTCCGACCGCCGCCCTGACGCTCAACCATTTTACAGACCAGCAGATATTCTCGCAGATAGAAGCGGCATACTCGGTGCCTATAGACGAGTCCAAACCGAAAGTGCTTACTTTCCTCTGCAACTGGTGCGGATACGCCGCGGCCGACCTTGCCGGTGTTTCCCGAATTCAGTACGCGTCTAACACCCGGGCTATCAGAATCCTTTGCTCGGGCAGAGTACACCCTAAATTTGTATATGACGCGTTCTTAAAGGGTATGGACGCCGTCCTTATAGTCGGCTGCCACCCGGCGGACTGCCATTACATATCGGGCGTCCAGCAGACAATGAAAACAGTACCGGCAACCCAGAAGAATCTGGAAAAACTTGGAATCGAACCGGAAAGGCTGAAGCTCGAATTCGCGTCCGCCGCCGAAGGAGCCGCGTTCGCCGCCATAGTGAATAATTTTACCGACGATATGCAAAAACTCGGTCATCTTGAACTGAATGACGAACAGAAAGATGAGCTGGTTAAACTCAGGGAAAAGAGGACCGAACCCAAGAAAAAGAAAGGAAAGGGTGAAAGTGTCGCAGTCTCAGACGATTCAGAAGATACCACTGAGTGATAATACCTTCACCAGGAAAATAACGGAAGAGGTAAAACACCTCAACCGCTGTTATCAGTGCTCGATGTGCAGCGACGGATGTCCCGTGGCATATGTTATGGACTACTATCCGAACCAGATTATACACCTGGTCCGCCTGGGAATAAAAGAGAAGGCACTGCAAAGCACCACTATCTGGCTCTGCGCTTCCTGCGAGACCTGCGCCACCCGCTGCCCGAATGAAATTGAAATAGTCCGCCTGATGGACGTGCTGAGGGGTGAGTCTCTAAAAGAGGGAATAAAAAGTCCGGTAAGCAAGATTGCCGACTTCCACAAGACGTTTGTAGAACAAATACGGAAACGGGGAAGAGTGGATGAAGCCAGCCTGATGCTCAGCTACGAGCTTAAAACGAAGGAATTCCTCTCAATGGACAAACTGCGCGAGCTGGTCGGTCTGGCTCTTCAAATGCTGCGCAAGGGTAAGATTAAGATTCCGGCAATGTTTAAGTGGCATTCTACCGGAGCGATAAAGAATATTTTCAGGAAAGTTTATTCACGAAACGATTAAGCAGGGGCTGACGTAATGAAATTCGCATACTATCCCGGCTGTACGGCAACATCCACATCCAGTGAATACGAGGACTCGGTCAAAGAGACTTCCGGGTATCTCGGAATCGAGTTCGAAGAGATTCCAAACTGGACATGCTGCGGGGCCAGTTCCGGTCATGTTATCAACCAGGAACTATCGCTAGCCCTGCCGGGTCGTAACCTGGCACTGGCAGAAAAGATGTCAATGAATATAGTAGCCCCCTGCCCTGCCTGTTCACTCCGCCTTAAGAATGCCGAGTATGAACTTGGGAAAGACCCCGAGCTTAAGACCAGAATAGAAGACGATATCGGCATGAAGCTTGAACTGTCCGGCAGGACGAAGCATATCCTGGAAGTCCTCTACCGGGATATCGGTATAGATGCTATTAAAGAGAAGGTCACCAGACCTCTCGAGGGACTGAAGGTTGTAGCCTACTACGGCTGTTACCTCGTTCGGCCTCCTGAAGTTACTAATTTTGACAATCCTGAAAATCCGACGATAATCGATGAAATTATGGGAGCCCTGGGAGCGGAGGTAATCGACTGGTCTTATAAAGTAGACTGCTGTGGTGGCTCGCTATCGATAGCCGCTCCGGAAATCGTGGAAAAACTTTCGGGTAAGATTATAAATGCTGCAAGAGAAGCGGGTGCCGACGCAATCGTTACCGCCTGCGGGATATGCCAGTTAAACCTGGATATGCGTCAGCCCAAAGACGGCGATTCTCCACCAATACCCGTATTCTATTTCAGCGAGCTCTCAGCCCTGGCATTTGGCAGCAGAAACGCCGGAAAATGGATGGGGAAGCATTTCGTGGACCCGTCAGATTTGCTAAAGGGTCTTAGACTTCTATAGCACTTAATGCGTCAATTGCATATAAGGTCCGGTAATACAACACGGACCTTTTTTATATCAGATGAAATACCTCTTATTAGACTGAAATCGCCTTAAAAGTATATAATGATTACTAATTCGGGAAGGAGATATTTTGACCGGCGATAACTCTCTTGAATGGACCAGACAGGACTTTCCCTCGTTGAGCAACACCAGAGACGGCAATCCTCCGGTCTATTTCGATAACGCCTGCAATACTCTGGTGCCGCGGCAGGTTATCGATACCCTGAACGATTACTATAACAACTTCCCCGCCTGCGGTGAAGGGAGGAGCCGACACTGGTTTGCCCAGGAGGTAACCGACCGTATCGAAGGCAATCCGGAAAGAAATTTCAAGGGTGCCCGTAATGCTGTTAAAGAATTTATAAATTCCGGTTCCGAAAAAGAAATTATCTTTACTCTGAATACAAGCCACGGTATCAATATAGTGGCTCTCGGAATGAGGTTTAAACCCGGTGATACCGTCCTTCTTACCGATAAAGAGCATAATTCAAACCTGATTCCCTGGCTGAGGCTGGAGAAACAGGGGATTATCAGGACCGATAACGTGGAATCGGACGCCGACGGGCTATTCGACCTGGACGCATTCGAGCAGAAGCTGAAAAACAACCGTATACGGCTGGTCAGTATGGCTTATACCTCCAATCTCACCGGTTATACTCTTCCGGCAAAGGAACTTATAAGCATCGCCCACCGTTACGGCACCCTGGTATTGCTGGATGCCGCCCAGACCGTCCCGCACCAGGTAGTGGACGTCCGTGACCTCGATATCGATTTCATGGCGTTCTCGGTCCATAAAATGTGCGGTCCCAGAGGTGTGGGAGTACTTTACGGGAAAGCCGAACTTATGGGTAAAGAGCTCCACGAAGAAGATGAAGCCGAAAATGTTATCCTGCCGGTAATGCTCGGTGGTGATACGGTAATCGATTCCACTTATGAAGGATATATTCTGCTGCCTCCGCCGGAAAGGTTCGAAGTGGGACTCCAGGACTACCCGGGGCAGATTGCTGCCGGAGCGGCCGTCGAATACCTTCAAAAGTTGGGTATGGACAACATCCAATCCCACGAAGAAAAACTCAACGGTTTCCTGACATCGCAGCTTATGGAACGTTACGGAGATACCGGCTGGCTGCAGATACTGGGACCAGCCGATGTCAGCGAGAGGTGCGGAATCCTTACCTTTGAAGTAAACCGCCCAAATCCTGTCGGTATTGCAGAAAGATTAAGTGAACTCAGGAATATAATGATAAGAGACGGAGTATTCTGTGTACACTCATACCTCAATAAAGTGTTCGGTCAGGGATGGACCGGACCAAAACTTCCGTCCGAACAGAGAATGACTTACAGGGTATCACTTTATTTTTATAACACGATGGAAGAATGCCGGGTCTTTCTGGATACATTACACGAAGTATTCAGAGAACGTGCTTATGTATAACTAAAACTTCCCACAGGGAATGTAAATGGATGAAATAGTAGCTGAACGATATAAAAACTTAATGGAAGAGGGATTCGAGAATGCCGGGTCTTTTGAAAATCCCACCATGTTCATAGACACTAAAGCGGAAGGTATTTCCATCTGCGGACAGTCCGGACAGGACTATATGAATATCTATGTCATGATTGAAAACAATGTTATTTCAGATATCAGATATCTTTGCAGTTGCGACCCTACGGCGAATGTTGTTATCGAGGTCCTGTGCGACCTTGTAAGAGGAAAGACTACCACACAGGCGAAAGAGCTGAATAAAGAGCGGTTCTACGAGGCTATCGGCAGCGACGGCGGAACTGTGCGCAGGAAAGTCTGGCAGGCCATAGAACTGCTTAACCGGGTATTCAACCGCTACGAAGCAAACGCTGTTTGACACAATTTGCATACTTAAAATATGTTCATTATACATGTATAATCAGTCTACCAGGAAAGGAGTATGAAAATGGCAGATAAGATTTATAAATGTCTAAATCCGTTAGGTATTCAGGACCCGGTAGAAGAATATCCTCTTGCTCCCAGGCTCGACAGGCTCGAAGGTAAGAATATTGTCTTCAGTATCGGTGCCGGCGGTGAGCAGGATATCCTGATACCACTTACAAAAGCGCTTCCGGAGAGATATCCTCAGGTGAACTGGGATATCGTATACGCAGCCGAGCACAAGACAATCGAAGGCAGTTCCGCCCTGTCCGAAGAGCAGATGAAAACAACCGACGCCGTTATCCGCGGCGTCGTCTGGTGACATGGCGCTATCTGGGAGCAGTTGCCCCAGCTAGCAACCGTCGAAAAAGCAGGCATCCCGATGGTACTTCTCATTTATCCGGACCAGGAAGAATGCTTCAGGCAGGCAGCCAGACTTTCCGGGTGTCCTCAAATACGGACGATACACGTTTCCCGGACTCTTCCCGGACCGGAGGACGTGGACAGGTTCATCGAACCGATGATGGATGCCCTGGTACGACCCTTGACGGATAAGGAAAAGGGGAAAGGCATATGGAATATCCCCGATGAAAGGATTCTTTTCGAAGGCACGCTGGAAGAAGCCGAAGTGTTTTACAGCCAGACTGAAAAAATCCCTACACTGCAAAACGCGTCTATCTGCAAATACACGGATGGACTCCCTATTGTCGTTCCCACCGAAGAACGCGTGGCTGAAATGCTGAAAGGTACCAGCCATAAAGCCGATGAAATACTTACTTTTCAGGCGGACCACCGGGTTGATGACCGCCAGACGCAGATGGGAAGGTCAGGTAAGAAAGGTGACCCCTGCACGTTCCTGCCCCTTGCCCGCAAAGCTACGGTAGAGAAGATTGCCACCATCGGAGTGATGGCGGGGTGTAAACCGGAACATATGCCGATACTTCTGGCTATGGCGGAAGCCGGAGGCGGCTGCGGAGACGGCCGCGGTGGAGTAGGATACGTGGTCAGCGGACCTATAGCGCGTGAAGTCGATATGAATTTCGATGTAAACGTTCTGGGTCCCGGAAATCCTTCAAACAGGGCTCTCGGACGGGCTGCCGACCTTATGTGGCGCAACCTCGGTGGTAATATCCCTTCGGGAAACAACTGCGGTGTCTGGGGTAACGCTCTCAATAACTGCTTCCCCGAAAACGCCGAAGGTTTGCCTCCCGGCTGGAAGGGTATCAATGAAGAGTACGATTTTAAAAAAGACGAAAGCTGTATCATCCAGATTGGCGGAGGAAACTGGCAGGGTACGCAGTTCTCGCCCGGAGGATACCGGGCGTTCCAGAAGAGTGGTCATGGCGGAATAGCCAGACGGCTTGGGGTTAAAGGTATACCCGGTCCCAAGAACTGGATGGAATATATGGTCCCCAGCTTCTGGCGGGGTAACGAAGGCGGATACTCTTTCATTATGCTCCCCGAAATGGCACAGCACCTTTACGAATGCGGGTTTAAGAGTAAAGACGATGTTTACGAGTGGCTTTACAAGCAGAGCTTTATGACTCTTGCCGAGTACAGGACCCATTCATGGCCCGATGTCTGGACAAACGCCTGGAAAGGCATAGAAAAGATATCCGGCAAACCCTGGCTTGAGCTTCCTGAAGACGCCATGGTTCCGGCAATGGAAGACCCCTATCAGGCGTGTATTATCGTTACCGGAGGCGGAGAAGAACTCTCGCTCTGGGGTGGTGGACGTAACCCCAACGTAGACGCCGCTTACGGGATAGATGTCTGGCGTTAATAATTCTCATAACAGGTTTAAAAAGGGGCTGGATTGACCAGCCCCTTTTCTCTATCAGGACACTATTCCAAGATTGACTATCGCCAGATGTCGATGCTGTATGCAGGCTGAGCATTGGGTCGGCGGGCTCCTATCCACTGAGGATATTCCTCACCGCTGCCGGTCACGATTATGCAGTTCTCGTAAGGGTCTTTTACCATTGGTACCATATAATCATCCGGCAGTTCTTTATACGGTTTGCCCGATTTCGGCTCTATTCCCAGCCACGATTGTGTCTGTACATCAGGCCACGAATGAGTGCGGTATTCCTTCATCGTCACGTAGCTGGCTTTTTGAATCCACTCGTACACCTCATCCTTGGACTTGAAGCCATAATCATACAGGTGCCGCGCCATTTGCGGGAGCATGAGGAAAGTAATTCCTCCTTCTCTTCCTGCCCAGAGTTCCGGTATCATATACTCGATAAAATTATGCGGACCGGGTATACCCTTGACGCCGAGACGCCTGGCTATACCGCCATGACCACTTTTCTGCAGCGCCCGGTATCCACCGGGAGAAAACTCGGTGCGGTGGATGTTTGTCGAGCCACCTCTTCCGAAATTCATCGCATATACTATACTTTCATCCCGTTTGAAATCGTACTCCTCATTCAGTCCTTTCCAGCCCGGCGGAAGTGAGTCGAGGTCTTCCGGAATAACATTGAAAAGCGGAGCTCCCATAACGCCGCAGTTAGTTACGTTCGGAACGTTCCCGCCGAAGTTACGCCACATCAGTTCTCCTACCCTGGCAAGACTTCTGTTTGCCGGATTGCCGGGACCCAGCAGTCCTACATCGAAGTTCATACCTATTTCCTTGGCGATTGGCCCGCTCACGCAGAATGCCATGCTTCCCCGACCATCGTTTCCTCCGGCACCTCCTGCCTCGGCGATAGCCAGCACCACCGGCATATACTCGGGTTTGCATCCCGACATTACGGCATTAACCGCCACCTGCTCTATCGTCACTATCCTGTCGACCGGGCGGAATTTGACGGGTGTTCCTTTCTTTATCACATCACCACCTGTCTGGAACGCAAAACCTCTGCGGTCGACTTGATATGTAATCAACTCATCAGGCTTATGGCTGGTGCCTTTCAGCATCTTTTCCACACGTTCTTCGGTTGGAATCGTTACCGGAAGCCCATCTGTATAGAGAGAGATAGGTGCATTTCTCAATGAGGGTATCTTCTCTGTCTGATTGTAAAATTCCTCGGCTTCTTCAAGCGTACCTTCGAAGAGAATCCTGTCATCCGGTAAGGTCAGGCGGCCACCTTCTTTTTCTTCTTTAGTCAGTGGCTGTGTCAGCGCGCCGAACATATCTTCTATGAATTCATCGACATCCTTCGGTCCCGGAAGCGTCCGGGATACGTGCACCCGCCTCAGACAGGGTGACCCGCTCAGCGTCGCCGCCTGATGGAAGCATTCATCCTGATCTGCGTAGAGTAACGACACCGTCGGTATTCCTGCCTGCTCGACATCGCATACCTGGAACAACTGTTCCCAGATAGCACCGTGTCACCAGATAACTCCCGCTATCATCGCATCGGCGGTCTTCATTTCCTCATCGGTCAGTTCAGCGCTGAATCCGAACTGCCTTTTTATCTGCCAGTTCACATTCGGATAGTCTTCCGGCAATTTCTTAAGTAAGGGTATTGTTATGTCCTGGTCTCCCCCGGCGTTGATACATACATAGATTGTTTTACCGTCGATAGTATCGATACGCGGCGCCAGGGGCCGCAGGTCTACCGGGTTCTGGATTCCTACAGGATTTAGACACCTGTATTTCTCTGTCATCTTTTCTCTTTTCCCCCTGTATTGTACTCATGACAATTAAAATTATATGCCTACTGGAAGCATAAAAACAACAGTATTACTCCCGTAAAATGATGCCGGCATCGCTGTAATATAATGCTTAACAAAATCTTAATAATATTGCATACAAATAGGTTGCATTTTAAGTTAATTCGTGATAACGTATACGTCGCAAATGCGTCCTTGTATTTTTCTTAGTCCTGTTACGGTTTATATTTGCCCGGATTATAGAGACAATTTAGGGAAAAGGCTTGTAAGTCCGTGTATCAGGAGGTGCGAGGTGCCATATAACGGCTAAGTTACGAGACACACTCGATTGATAGGAGGACGCGAATGAGAAGAAGATTCGCTACCACTTTACTCTGTATCTTATTAACTTTAGTAATTGCATCTATCCCCTTTCTCGGTGCCTGCGGCGAAGCGGCACCGGAAAAAGATAAAATCGTCATCGGAGCCGCCAGACCCGTTTCAGGACCATTAGCTCAAATCGGAGATTACGCAATGGGGCCGATTATGACAATGTGGTCCGATGAAGTTAATGCAAACGGCGGGCTGAATGTGGCCGGCAAGAAAATGCCGGTAGAGTTAAAAATATATGATGATACCAGTGACCTGGGAACTTCTACAAGATTGATTGAAAAACTCATTCTTGAGGATAAGGTCGATTTCCTGTTCCCGAACTGTTCTACCGCTTTCCTCTATGCTTCAGCTCCTCTGGCCAATAAATACAAGTACGTTTATCTGGGAGCCGAGGGTGGTTGTACTACCCTTACCGATATGCTTCCGGAACTGCCTTACGTGTTCGGCGTTTTGAACTACTCGGATTACTATCAGATACCTGTTCTGGCCGAAACTCTGGCGGATGAGGGAGTCAAGACAGCCGCAATAATATATATCAATGACCTCCACGGCGTCGAGTATTACCATACATCACTCAGCGAGTTCATGAAGGCAGGAATCTCTATAGTGATGGCTGAAGCTGTTCCACCCTACTCAGAAGATGTGGAACTCGTCTTGAAAGCCGCCAGAGATTCCGGCGCCGACGCTCTTTGTGCTTATGTTTATCCGCCGACAACAATGGCAGTCGTCGGTCAGGCAGCTGCAATTGGTTACAGTCCCAAGGCAATGGTGCTCGGACCCGGCGTCAACTTCGAGTTTTTTAAAGATATCTTCGGTGCCGAGATGCTCGAGGGATTAATCGGCTTTGGTGCTTACAACAAGAAATCTTCTCCCGAACTTTCCGAGTGGATTGATAAGTACATTGATAAATTCGGACTGGGAGCCATGGACTGGTGGGGAGGCGCTTTCTATTACGCCGCACTGGAATGTTTCGGGCATGCTATAGAGAAAGCAGGCAGCCTCGATAATACGAAAGTAAGAGACGTGATGGCTTCAGAGCACTTCGATACTATTCTGGGAGACACCTGGTTCGATATGACCGCCGGCGGTGAAGGCGGCGGGCTATTAGCCAAGGAATGCCATCCGGGAGAGGTCGGTCAGTGGCAAGGTGGCACATATGAAGTCATTGACCCTGGTGAGAAGCGTACTGCATCGCCTATCTACCCCAAACCGTCCTGGCCGGCGCCATAATACACGTTATACTCGCATATATTCGTCATAGAGAAATAGCAGGCAGGCTGTCCGCAGTGTATTGACACTTGCTGAGAACAAGTTTGTTTTATCTAACAGCCTGCTTGCTCGATTGCTGTGATTTAAGGCTATTATAAGCATGGTAACAGTTCTTGATATAGTTATCGGCGGTCTGTTACTGGGTGGTATTTATGCCCTGATAGCAATGGGATTGAGCCTTCAGTATGGAGTCGCCCGTGTCTTGAATGTTTCCCACGGCGAGTTCATTATGCTGGGCGCCTTTTCTACCTGGGTATTGTACAGTTCACTCGGTATCAACCCTCTGATATCTCTGGTGATTGTCGGTCCCGCTATTTTTATAATAGGCTACCTATTACACAGAACGCTCTTCAGGAGCCTTTTAAAATCCTCTCCATCGGTAGCCGCTTTTGAGGGAAGCTCACTGCTGGCTACCTTCGGTATTCTCTATATCATCCAGAATATAGCGATAATCGTCTGGAGTACCACCTCGAGGGGATATACCTTCATGGCAACCCCTGTGAGTATAGGCGGGGCGATATTTGCTACGAACCGCCTTGTTACCCTCGGCTTTGCTCTGGCTATCGGACTGGCATTTTATATTTTTCTGTCACGCACCAGGATGGGTAAGGCAATTCGCGCCGCCGCTCAGGACCCTTCCACCGCCGAACTTATGGGAGTCAATATAAACCAGGTGCTGGCACTGTGCTTCGGCTTCGGCGCCTTAATGGCCGGCCTTGCGGGCGCTCTGTACAGCATGTGTTTTTCTATTCAGGCTACAATGGGGCTCGGTTTCACGGTAATCGCTATAATAGTTGTCGTTTTAGGAGGACTGGGCAGTATCCCCGGCAGTTTCCTCGGCGGATTCATCCTCGGCATTATCGGACAGATAGTAACTCATTTCGAACCCAGCTTATCACTGTCTGCCTATTACCTTATATTTATAATACTTCTCATTGTCAGACCGACAGGTATTTTCGGAAAGTGATGATATGGACATAAAAGGTATTATCTATAGCAAATCATTTACACTGGTCCTGACAGGCATAATACTTGCCCTGCTGGCAACCTTACCTTATTATGCATCCGGCTATACCCCGATTCTTCTTACCAGCATTATCATGTATATCATCCTTTCCGTTAGCTGGACACTGTTCTCAGGCCCTACCGGATATATGTCACTGGCAACAGCCGCTTTCTTCGGAGTCGGGATATACACCGCGGCTTTTCTGGGGAACGTGTTACCGCTACCGGTTTTCATACTTGCGGGTGGAATAGTTAGCGCATTAGTCGCCGTTCTGGTCGGCGCTCTTACACTCAGATTGAAGGGGATTTATTTCGCTATTTTCACCTTCGGACTTGTAATGCTCATTTCAAATCTGCTTATGTTCTGGGAACTTCATGTAACCGGCACCCGCGGCAGATTTGTAGTCGTCGTGGACTACAATACCATTTATTACGTAATGCTTATCATCCTTGTATTGCTGATGATTATCGTTTATTTCATCAGACGTTCGAGGTGGGGGCTTGCGCTCACAAGTATCGGCGAGAACGAAGAGGCGGCAGCTCATATTGGCATCAATGTGACACTGGTCAAAGTCACATATTTCGCTTTAAGTGCTTTCTTTATCGGTGCCGCCGGTGCGACAATAGCCACAAGGTGGACGTATATCGACCCGGGTATTGCCTTCAATCCCCTGTTCTCGTTTTTACCTGTACTTATGGCTATATTTGGGGGTATGGGCAATATGTACGGCCCTGTGATAGGCGCAATTATATTTTCATACCTTCAGGAGATTCTGATAACCAGGTTTTCCGAGTTATACATGTTGATTTTCGGCATTATACTGGTAATCGCCATACTTTATCTTCCGAACGGTCTAATCGGCCTGGTGCAGAAGTTATGGATACGTTTGTCCGGAGGTAAATATGCCAATACTTGAAGGTAGCGGTGTGACGAAATACTTTGGCGGTCTGGCAGCCGTCTTAAATGTCGATTTCCAGATTAATCAGGGCGAAATCGTGGGGCTCATCGGACCGAACGGTGCAGGAAAGACGACGCTGTTCAATCTAATCTCCGCTTCGCTTCCTGTCAGACAAGGGACAATTCGTTATAAGGATAAGAAAATATCGGGTATGAAACCGCACCGGATTTGCAGGTTAGGAGTGGCAAGGACTTTTCAGTCCGTGAAAGTGTTCGAGAATGTCACGGTAATGGATAACGTGCTGCTCGGAGCATTGTTTGGCAGCATTTCCGGTAAATCATCTGACGATGCCATGAGAGAGGCCGAAGAACTGGTCGAATTTGTGGGACTGACACAAATGAAAACTGCAACAGCCAGAGACCTTACCCTGGTCAACCAGAA
Source organism: uncultured Dehalococcoidales bacterium (assembly GCA_964543495.1). Taxonomy (GTDB): domain Bacteria; phylum Chloroflexota; class Dehalococcoidia; order Dehalococcoidales; family UBA2162; genus CAYVOV01. The sequence goes on from CAZIYN010000015.1 coordinate 16,398, forward strand.
ACGGATCGAAGTAGCCAGGGCATTAGCCACCAAACCCGAGCTTCTTCTTCTCGATGAGTTGATGGCAGGTCTTAATCCCTCCGAGGTATCACAGGCAATGGAGCTGGTAACCAGGATTCGGGATAGAGGAATAACCATTTTTATGATAGAGCATGTGATGAACGCTATTATGAATATATGCGACCGCATTTTAGTGCTCCACCACGGTGAGAAAATAGCCGAAGGGACACCGCAGGAAATCGCCAACAATAAGACAGTAGTAGAGGTGTATCTTGGCGAATAAGATGATACTTGAAATAAACGGTATCGACGTTTTTTACGGTAAAGCTCAGGCATTGTTCGGCATTACTTTACAGGTGTGCGAACGGGAGATAGTAGCGGTAATCGGTTCTAACGGTGCCGGCAAGTCCACGCTGCTCAATACCATATCAGGACTACTTCACCCTGATTCCGGTACCATTGAATTCCTCGGACAAAGAATCGACGGACTACCACCTCATTCTATCGTGGAACTGGGCATCTCCCACATACCGGAGGGAGGAAAAATATTCAGAGAAATGACCGTGCTTGAAAACCTTGAAATGGGTGCGTATAATCTTTCTGCCTGGAAAAACAGAAAAGAAACCCTCGAACAGGTCTATGATATTTTCCCCATATTGAAAGAAAGAGAAAAGCAATTGGCCAGGACACTGAGTGGAGGAGAACACCAGATGCTGGCTATGGGTAGAGGGCTGATGTCCAGACCCAAATTATGTATCTTCGATGAACCTTCGTACGGGCTGGCACCTAGGTACGTACAAGAGGTATTCAGGATTATAGAGTCACTGCGCGAGCAGGGAATCACGATATTTCTGATAGAGCAGAATGTCAGGCATACTCTTGAGATAGCCGATAGAGCTATCGTGCTGGAAAACGGCAGAGTAGTGCTGGACGATGC
>CAZIYN010000016.1:0-16936 GCA_964543495.1 uncultured Dehalococcoidales bacterium
CCGTGACGACGGGTAACCCAGCTGCTCCATTTCGGCGGCAAACTCGGCTCCTTCTTTAGTAAGTTTTTCCTGCTCTTCCCGGACCTTGAGCATTATTTCACCGATTTTCTTATACTCCGGCGAGGTTAATATCTGAATAATACCCGTCAGACCCATTCCGAAGATAAGCGTCCTCAGAGGAGGCAGCTTCGGCAGCGGTGCCAGCAGCCCGTATGTCCTCGGCAGGTAGTAGCGTACGACGAAATCGGAAGGGTCTTCGAGGAAAATATCATACTCGTCCGCCTTCATATATTCGGCTTCGACGAACTGGAAAGAGAGGTCGTCAGGCTGGTTTCCTCCGGGCCATTTATACTGCTTATCGTCCAGCAGTTCCATCACCGTCCCTGAATTCACCGCTCCCATTACCATCGTGCTGTCAGGCTCGAAGTCCAGAATCGCTTTTTTGCTCGCCTCCCTGAAAGCAGACTGGTTATAGTACATCGCGGAAGCCTTCAGACCGGCGTACCTCGCCGCGAAAACCCCCATTCCCAGGGTAACCGGCACCCTGTCCGGCTCTCTCAAAGCTATGGCATCGTTAACCCTCTTTTCCCTTTCTTCGATAAGCTGCTTGATGGACTTGTGGTGTCTTTTCTCTATCTTATATATAAGTCTCTGTATCTCATCTCTATCATCCGCCATTTTATGAACTCCTGAAAATGCGTTTCCAATAGTATATCAGATTTAACGTTTAAACGAATCGTATTGACAGTGTAAATACATAATCGTATTATTGTCTCGCATTTTAAGTTATTAACGGAGGTAAAATATGGACTTCGGACTGAAAGATAAGATTGCCCTGGTAACCGGCGCCGGCAGCCAGATTGGCTTCGGTAAAGCGATTTCCCTGACCCTGGCCGGTGAAGGCTGTGATATAGCCGTTAACGATGTCAACCTCGATGATGCCGAGAAAACGGCGGCAGCGGTCAGGGAGCTGGGAAGAAAAGCAATCGCCGTTAAAGCCGATGTTACGAAGAAAAAAGAAGTGCAGGAAATGGTAGAAAAAGTTCTGGCGGAGTTCGGCAGGATAGATATTCTGGTCAATAATGCCGGCGGCATGAAACCGGGAGGACCTTTCCTGGAACAGCAGGAAGAAAGCTGGGACAGGGATATCAACCTGAACCTGAAAGCAGCCATGCTCTGTTCGCAGGCAGTACTGCCTTCTATGACGAAGCAGAAATACGGCAAGATACTTAACATCACTTCAAGCGTGCCCAAAATGGCTTTCGCCGGGGTATCCACCTACGCCATAGCTAAAGGGGCAAACTTCGTCTTCACCAGGGGACTGGCAAAGCAGGTAATCAAGGACGGAATCAACGTAAACAGCGTCGCCCCCGGATGGGCGCTGACCAATTTCGATAAGACTCCTCCGGAAGAAATAAAGAAAAACTTCACCCCGCACACTCCCATAGGCAGGGAGACCACCGTTCAGGATATAGCCAATACCGTGACATTTCTGGTATCCGATGTTTCCTCCGATATCGTCGGCCAGATTCTCTGCGTGGACGGCGGCTCGACAATGCAGTAGAAGGAATATTGATCTGCATATTAAGACGAAATTACCCTAAATGTCATTCTGGAGGAAGTTTACCCTGAGCTTGTCGAAGGGAAGAATCTCAGGGTGGGGATATTGATATTCAGGTCTTATAGAGAACGACTATTTAAATCAAAGGGAGTAACAAAATGACGCCAGAAAAATATGATAAGTATATAACTCAGCCGGACCCCCGGCAGATATTTGCCGAAGACGATGGCAGGGTGGTGTTCAACGGAATGATGGTGGGAAAACCCCATCTCGGACTCAATATGAGAATCGGCCTCCAGACCGTGTCAAAACCGTTCCTGAACAACAATCCCGTTCACACGCATAATTTCCACGAATTCCTTGCCTGGTATGGGAGTAATCCCGACGACCCTGCGGACTTCCAGGCGGAGGTGGTGCTGTACATGGGTGAAGAGCTTGAGAAACACGTCTTCACCAGGCCAACAATCGTTTCCATCCCGGAAGGACTGCCCCACGCACCTCTGGAGATTACGCGGGTGGATAAACCGATTATCCAGCTGGAAATCATGCTCCTTGACGAAGGAGGTACCAGGGAATCCCTCAAGCCTTAGAAAAAAATACCTTGTCATTACGAGGAAGTTTACCCTGAGCTTGTCGAAGGGCGGCAATCTGGGAGGTGGGATACCAACCCTACCCGGATTGCTTCACCTTCCGCTACAGCAGAATGGTCTCGCAATGACATTCTTTAGCTACTTATATAATTCCTTAGCTACTTCTTCCAGCCCCAGTTCGAGTAGTTTCTTTTTGCTTGGCTTGGTCGTTTTTAAGTCCCAGTCCATCGCCATCAGGTATTCGCGGTCGAGAGTTTCCTCGTCGACGGTGACTCCAGCTGAAGGTCCGCCCGTTTTCGGCGGCACTCCGATTATCCTGCCGGGTATGTTATACTCCAGTGGATTGATTCCCTCCCTCACATTAAAAGCCTGGCGGACGTTGTTTATTCTCTCGCCTGTTTCCAGTAGTTCTTCCACGGTAATATCCCAGCCGGAGACCGCCCTCATCATGTCTATATACGACTCTATATCCGGTAAAGCCCCCATTCCGAAGGTGCATATTCCGGTGGCGCTTGTTGCGTGGTTCCATGAACTGCCTATCCGGCGGGCTTCACCTCTTCCGCTCCAGCCGGTCGGGTCGAACTTGGGCTGCTTCGGTCCCGGCCCCATACTTCCCTCTCCGCTCTGGGTATGGCGTGCCGGCGTGGCATCCATCCGGTAGGTGGTACCCCACGCTCTCCCCACCTTCGGGTCATGGGCGGGTATTTCCTGACCGTTTATATGCATGGCGTACTGCTCGGAGCCTTTTCCGATTCGTTCGGCGGCTTTCTTCACTCCGTCGGCAAGGATATCGCCGAAGCCGTCCCTGCGGGCGAGCTTTTCCGTCATCTCGACGATTGACCTGTGGTTGCCCCAGGTCATCTCGATGCCGTCGGTGTCCGCTTTGGTGATAATTCCGTTCTCATAGCACTCGATTGCGAAGGCGATTGCCGCACCAGCCGAGATTGTATCCAACCCGGCGCGGTTGCAGATATCGTTCGCCTTGATTATGGAAGCAAGGTTGGTATTCATACAGTTGCTGCCGAACATCGCCAGCGTCTCGTACTCCGGCTTATGAGAACCGGCTTCGTATTCATATTCACCCGAACCCGCTTTCATATGTCCGCCGCAGGCAATGGGGCACCGCCAGCAGCCCCAGGACTTCTCCTGCTCAGCCTTGACGGCATCGGCGGCAATCAGCTTAACGTCCGGGAAATCGGGCACGATTCCGCCCCAGTTCTTAATCGGTGAATCGCCCATCATCAGGCATCTCTCCATTATCGTCGGAGTACCGTATTCCCTCAGCGAGGTAATGTGGCCCGTGAGTTCTCCCAGCGATTTTCTTCTCAGTTCATCGACTTTCGCTTTATCGGCAAGAGGTACCTCGATATTCCCTTTAACCGCCACCGCTTTCAGCTTCTTGGAGCCCATCATGGCTCCCAGGCCGGAGCGTCCCGCTGCTCTGCCCTTGTTATTCATCACCGCCGCGATGAGCGATACGCTTTCCCCGGACGGACCGATACAGGCGACTTCCGCGTCACTGCCCAGCTCAGACTTGAGAATATCTTCCGTCTCGAAGGTATCTTTTCCGGCAAGGCCGACGGCGTCTCTCAGTTCCGCTTTGCCGTTATCTATATAAAGGTATACCAGCTCCTGTGAAATGCCCGTGAAAAACACGGCGTCGTATCCGGCGAATTTCAGGTTCGGCCCGAAATAGCCGCCGGAATTGGCGTCTCCCCAGCTTCCGGTTAGCGGAGACTTACCCACCACGATATACCTGGTGGCGGTAATAGCCGGCGTTCCGGTGAGTATCCCCGTCAGCAGACCGAAAATGCTGTCCGGACCCAGCGGGTCCGCTCCCGCTTTCTGCCTGGTGAACAGCGTATATGAACCGAGCCCGTATCCGCCGAGGAACTTTCTCCCCGTCTCTTCGTCGAGCACTTCGCTCCAGAGCCTTCCCGTTGTCAGGTCCGCCCAGAGTGTTTTTCCCATAAAACCTCTTGCCATGGATAACCTCCGCTTTTATCACAGTAATTTCAATAAATCATTGACGGAATTCTTTTAGAAAATGCTAACCGCTGGAATCCCATTTGTCAACGTATGCCCTCCTCGATTCTGCTTGTATTTTGTTGGCTTCCTTTGTCATTGCGAGGAGTCCGCCGTAGCCTTGGCGTAGGCGGGCAACCCGGCAATCTATTTCAATCAAGATAACCAACCAGAACCGAATACAACCTTTCTTGACAATAACATGTATAGGTCATAGACTGAACCATCACTTAACTAAAAAGGAGCGTAAATGATGTCAGTAGAAGAGAATAAAGCAGTTGTGCGGCGTTTCTTTTCTGAGTTTGCAAACCATAGAAACCTTTCTGTTGCGGACGAATTAGTTTCTGAAGATTTCGTAATGCACCTGCCGAATGGTAGAGAGCTAAACGGTATCGAATCTGTAAAACAAGTTTACATACAGAACGGTGCTGCTTCTCCAGATATTACGTACGAGATTGAAGATATAGTCGCTGAGAAAGATAAAGTTGCATTTCGTATTACAATTCAAGGAACACAGATGGGATACTATAGGAATCTTGCTCCGACAGGTAAGAAAATAACAGTAAGCAGGTTTGCTATCATGCATCTGAACAACGGTAAATTTTTGGAAGGGTGGGTTCTTGATGACAGCCTCAGTTTATACCAACAACTCGGAGCACTCCCACCGACCGAAGAGATTGGGAATTAAAGGAGATAATTATGCCCGCAACAATCTATCCAACTGGAACGACTATTTATGATCCTGAAAAAAGCTGGAACGGTTTCACCGTTTTCCAAGCCCATGAAATGGGCGCTACTGTCATCGATATGAACGGGACCGTTATCAACCAATGGAGGGGGATAACCGCCGAATTTTCTCCGAAAAGGATTCTTCCAGGTGGCTACCTCATGGGTAATACGGGTGTACGAAATCCAAAATATGGATTCCAGGATGCGGTTGATCTTGTCCAGGTAGACTGGGATGGCAACATAGTGTGGAAATTCAACCACTATGAGCGAATTAGAGATGCTAGTAAAAAACCGACATGGATGGCTCGACAGCACCATGATTATCAAAGAGAGGGAAATCCGGTAGGGTATTATGCCCCGGGCATGGATCCCATGGTTGATGGAGGGAATACTCTAATCCTCTGCCATAAAAATCTGATCAACCCGAAGATATCTGACAAAGTCCTGGTGGACGATACAATCATCGAAGTGACATGGGAAGGGAAAATTATATGGGAATGGATATGTAGCGACCATTTCGATGAAATGGGATTCAACGAAGAGGCGAAGAACACCTTATCCAGAAATCCATCGGTTAGAAGGGCAATGGATGGAGCTGGTGACTGGATGCATATGAATTCTATGTCAGCGCTTGGACCTAACAAGTGGTTTGATTCCGGAGACGAACGATTCCATCCAGACAATATTATCTGGGACGGACGTCAGACTAACATCCTGGCTATCACCGATAAGAATACCGGCCAGATAGTCTGGCAGGTGGGCCCGGATTATACTGCTACTGAAGCCCTGAAAAAATTAGGGCAGTTTATCGGACAGCACCATGTCCACATGATTCCACGGGGGCTTCCAGGAGAGGGCAATATCCTTGCCTTCGATAACGGGGGCTCGGCTGGATACGGCTCCCCAAATCCCGGTGCCCCAACTGGCAATAATAACGCGCTCAGAGACAGCTCTCGCGTGATTGAATTCGACCCGATAACACTGGAAACTATATGGAAATATACAGCTGCTGAGGCAGGATTTCCACCAATGGAAGGATTCCGGTTTTACAGCCATTACATCAGTTCAGCCCAACGTTTGCCCAATGGCAACACCCTGATAACAGAAGGAGCAGATGGGCGCATGTTCGAGGTCACACCAGAGCATGAAATGGTCTGGGAATACATCAGCCCTTATTTCGGAAAGGCGGGGAATCGTAACATGGTATACCGCGCCTATAGGCTGCCTTACTCCTGGATCCCGCAAGCTGATAAGTCAGAGGAAATACCAATCCCAAAACTCGATGTGCGTACATTCAGAGTGCCGGGAACAAAAGTAAAAAGAGCGAAAAAGGTTACACGAGTTCAGATGAAGTGATATCTGGTCCTTATAAGACCTTATACACTTCGTATATTCTCAACAATTAAGGAGATTGGAAAATAAAGGAGCCTAACCAATGCCCTACGCTAATAACGGCGAAATAAATATCTATTACGAGGTCGAGGGTGAAGGACCGCCCCTGGTGATGCATCACGGTTTTACCAGCAGCCTGGAGGGTTTTAGAGAATCCGGTTTTGTAGATGCCTTGAAAAATGATTATCGGATTATCCTCATGGATGCCAGGGGGCACGGGAAAAGTGACAAACCTCATAACCCGGAATTGTATACCTCTCAGAAACTGGTTAGCGACGTGGTCACTGTTCTGGATACTCTCGGGATAGGGACAACCAGTTATTATGGCTATTCTTTCGGCGGGGGAATAGCATACGAGATTGCCAGGTATGCTCCTGAAAGGATTAAGGCAATGATAGCAGGAGGAGCCGGAGCGCAGGTACCGTCTATTGAGATGTACGAAGAAGTCATCAGGTTCCTTAAAGCCAGGATGGATACTATCGCTTCCAGGCGTGATAAGGGAGACGAGTTATCTCCTCCTGAAGTCCGTTTGCTGGAAAACGATCCCGAAGCACTCATGGTTCTCGGAAAAGCAATCGTATCCAGTTCTTTAAGCCTGAATGACCTTCCAGGTATGAATATTCCTTTTCTTCTTTTCGTTGGTGAACTTGATAATCCATTACCGGTTAAAGAAACCAGCGAGAGACTTCCTGACGCTACTTTCATCTTGTTACCGGGTCTTGACCACGGGCAGGCGGGTAGCCGTCCCGATTTAGTGGTACCTTATATCAAAGAATTCCTTGCCGGAGTGAATAAGTAAAGGAACCTAACCGATGCCGTATGCAAACAACGGCGAAATAAATATATACTACGAGGTCGAGGGGGAGGGACCACCGCTGGTGCTAGGGCACGGTGGCGCCTATTCTATCGATATGTGGCGCGAATGGGGGTACGCGGAAAAACTCAGGGACGATTTCTCGCTGATTATGCTCGATTTCCGGGGACACGGCAGAAGCGATAAACCTCTCGAATCATCCGAAGGAAGGACCGGTATGCCGGACGACGTTATAGCCGTGCTCGATAGCCTGGATATACCGAAGGCTCACTACTTCGGTTACTCCATGGGGGCTTCGGTAGGATTCAGGCTGGCAACCTCCCGCTTCGCCACGCGCTTCACAAGCTTTATCCTCGGCGGTATGACCCCGTACGAATGGCCCGAAGAAATGATAAAGGCAATAAATATATCCATTGAGGGACATGAGCTTCGCCGTACCGACCCCGATGCATATATAGAGTGGATGGAAGACCTGCTCAAGCGCCGCCTGTCTGAGGAGGAAAAAGACGAACTCCTCTCCAGGGATACGGGAGAGTCCGTTACCCGGCACTCGGGACTCCTCGACACGCCGCCGTTGACCAATGATGAACTGGCGCAGATACCGGTACCCTCTCTTATCTACTGCGGCGACCAGGACCCGTTCCACGCCGGGGCAATGGAAAGCGTCAACCATATCCCCAGGGCTGCCTTCGCTTCTCTCGAAGGTTTCAACCACATAACCGCCATTACCCAGAGCGACATCATAGTCCCTTATATAAAAGCCTTCACCTCCGTGGTAGACCAGCTATAACCACCTGAATTACCGGTTATACTACCCCCCACTATTGACGTATTCTTTATGCAGAGTCCATAATTACCTTACATCACTAACAAAGAGGTATTTCACATGATAATCGATATGGAGCACCATCTTGCCACCTTCGACCTCCTCCGGAAAGGGAAAAGCGAATCGGGCAAAGCCTGTGAGCGCTACTGGGATACAGCGGACGGCAAGATGAAAATAAGGTCTTTTGAGGAAGTCGGCCATGCCGAATCCCATCTCAAATTCATGGATGATGCCGGCATAGATATCGCTGTGCTGTCGACCAATCCCGTGGGAAGCCTCGAAGCCTGCGTGAAGTGGAACGATTACTGCGCCGGACTGGTAAAAGAGCACCCGGACAGGTTCGTCGGGTTCGCCGCCGTTCCGCCCTTAGGAGGAAAATCCTCCTTCGAGGAACTGGAAAGAGCCGTAAAAGTACTGGGACTTAAAGGAGTCCATATCTGGACGTGGTCGGACGGACAGCCAGTTGACTCCCGCGAACTCTGGCCCTTCTATGAAAAAGTAAACGGACTCGGCATACCGCTGGACGTTCACGTAACTCTGGAACCGCCCGGAATGGACGGTGTCCACGCTAACTACGCCCTCTATTACGTCATCGCCCGCGAACTGGATATGTGCGCGGCGACCTTCCGGGTATGTCTCGGCGGAGTCCTCGAGGACTTCCCGGATATGAAGATAATAATGAACCACTTCGGAGGCGGCATCTCGGCCGTACTGGAGCGGATGGACGCCTATATGAACTATGTTGGTCCCGGCTGCCCCAGTCTCTATATGGGCGAACCGACGATAAGCCAGCCCTGGAGGGAATATTTCGATAAGCTCTATTTCAATATGGCCGGGAGAGAGGTCGGTATGGCAGCGGTAAAGTCCGCTCTGACGAATATCAGCCCTGACCGGCTCATGTTCGGCTCCGACTGGCCCTTCAACTACGACGGAAAACCGGAAGAAGCCAGACGCTATATAGAAGAAATCAGGAAACTCGACCTGCCCGAACCCGATATTGAAAATATGCTTGGCGGCAATGCCGCCGGGCTGCTTGGTATTTAAAAGAACAGGAGGACACTGCCGTGCCGATGTCGGAAGATTACCGGAAAAGGTTATTCCCGGTCCTGCCCGGGATAATAGAGCACTTTGGTACGCCTTTTCACATCTTCGATGAGCAGGGAATAATAGATACCGGAGAAGGGATGAAGTCCGTCTTTAAAGATATACCGGACTTCCGCGAATTCTTCGCCGTTAAGGCGCTGCCGAACCCGGCTATTCTGGGCGTTATGAAAAAACTCGGCTTCGGGCTGGACTGCAGCTCGGCTTCGGAGCTGATACTGGGACGTAGTAACGGTTTCTCAGGCACCGATATTATGCTCTCATCGAACAACACTTCGAAGGAGCTACTCGAACTGGCGCTTGCCGACGGCGGTTGTATTCTAAATTTGGACGATATAACGATGATTGATAAAGTGCCGGAGTTACAGGAGCTTATCTGTTTCCGGTACAATCCCGGAGAAAGGCGTACAGGCAGCCGGTTTATCGGCGAACCTGTCGAGGCAAAATACGGGATACGTCACGACCAAATTATACAGGCTTATAAAATAGCGAGAGCTAACGGCGCCACCCGTTTCGGTATTCACACGATGGTTATCTCCAACGAGCGGGACTACACATACATGGTCGAGACCGTCAGGATGATGCTGGAGGTAATCGAACTCGTTTCTGAAGCTCTCGGAATAAATTTCGAATTCTTCAATATCGGCGGCGGAATCGGTATTCCCTACCGGCCGGATGACGAGCCGTTCGATATGGTTGTCCTGGCCGGTGAAGCCGGAATCCTGTTGAATAAATTCAATAAAAAGCACGGGTATACACCGGCTTTGTATACCGAATGTGGGAGATATATAACCGGACCCCACGGCGTTCTGGTAACCACTGTAATCAACCGGATGAGCAAGTACCGTGAATACATCGGTATCGACGCTTCCACGATGTCGGCAAACCCCCGTCCCGCCATTTACGATTCCGCTTATCATCACGTCACTATACTGGACCCGGACGGGACGGAGAAACAGGGCGAGAAAAAAGAAATGGACGTTGTGGGTCCATTGTGTGAGAACAGCGACAAATTCGCAAAACAGAGGCTCCTGCCGGAAGCAGAACCGGGAGATATTCTCGTCCAGCACGACACCGGCGCTCACGCTCCGGCAATGGCGGGTAACTATAACGGCTGGCTGCGTCCCAAAGAACTGCTACTTAAAACCGACGGGACCGTGGAGCTTATAAAGCGGGCAGAGACAATGGATGACCTCTTTGCCACCCATAAATTCAAGCCGGATACATATAAACCATAGGAACTGGAATATGAATGACAGCAAAGCTACAGACTGGCTGCTGGAGCCGGACAATCCCGGAGTAAGATACCTCGCCCTGCGTGATATAGTCGGAGCCGGTGAAAAAGAGATAAAAGCAGCCGGAGAGAAAGCCCACCGTGAGGGACCGATTGCGCAGGTACTCGCGGAAATGCACCCGGAGGGCTATTGGGTAAAACCGGGGCCCGGATATTATCCGAAATATTCGGGACCGGTATGGTCGGTTATCCTCCTTTCCCAGCTCGGGGCATCGGTTAAAGCGGATAAACGGGTAGCAGCAGCATGCTCGTACATGCTTGAAAATACCCTGACGAAAACCGGGCAGTTCACGATGAACGGGCAGCCTTCCGGGACAATCGACTGCCTTCAGGGGAGCCTCTGTGGTTCATTGCTGGACATCGGCATTGACAACCCTCAACTTGATGGTGCTTTCGAATGGATGGCAAGAACGGTTACCGGAGAAGGACTCGCCCCGGTGGAAGACAGAAAATCCCCGCTGCGATACTACGCGTACAAACGCGGACCGAACTTTGTCTGCGGAGCAAACAATAAACTACCCTGCGCCTGGGGAGCGACGAAGGTGATGCTGTCTTTCAGCAAGCTGCCTGTTGAGAAAAAGACTCCCCTGATAAATGATGCTATAAAAACGGGCATCGATTTCCTGTTCAGTGTCGACCCTGCTACGGCGGAATACCCTTGCGGATATGCCGCTAAACCGAACGGTGCCTGGTGGAAATTCGGTTTCCCCGTTTTTTACACCACCGATATTTTACAGACAACGGAGGCTCTGGTGACTCTCGGTTACGGTATGGACCCACGGCTTGCCAGTGCTCTGCAGTTAATCCTGGACAAGCAGGATGAGAACGGCAGATGGCTTATGGAATACAGCTATACCGGCAAGACATGGGTAGATTTCGGCCCTAAAAAGCAGCCGAACAAGTGGGTAACTCTGAGGGCATTGCGGGTCTTAAAACAGGCCGGGTAACCCGGTTAAGAATAGAGGTATATCGCTATGAAAACCAGGGAAGAACTTGGCTATTGCGGATGTGACTGTGAAGCCTGCGAAATCTACCGGGCGACTGTATTCGGGGAAGCGCTGAAGCCCGAAGTGATAAAGAGATGGCAGGAAGACTTGAAAAAATACCATGGAGTTGAGTCGGTTGAACCCGGACAGCTAAAATGCCATGGCTGCCGTTACGATGGCGAAGATGATTTTTATACTTTTAAACGGTGCCCTATCAGGGGCTGCTGTAAAAAGCATGAATTTACCAGTTGTAGTTTGTGCCCTGAACTAAAAAACTGCTCCTGGGATTTGCCCAAAGAGAATTTTTTAAACGTATAAACTGCTGAATATTAACCATAGATACAGGGAGGTGTAATATGCACACTCTAGTTGATATGCTCTATATAACTCGTCGGGAATTTGAAAGGAACCTGCGGGGACTGACCGATGAAGACGCCCGGAAACGTATCGAGCCGATGAACTGCATCAGCTGGATTATCGCCCATGTGGCATGGCAGCACCGGAGTCTGTTCGTGGACTGGCCTGCCGGCATACCCTTTGATTCCAGATACAGGCCTTATGGATACGGCAGTCCGGCTTCCCAGCCGCCGCTGGAAGAAGCCATGGAACTGTGGAGGAATGCCTGCGAAGAGTCTGGCACCTGGCTGCAGGCGGCAACAACCGAGAGCCTGCAGGGTATCATCTCGGAGTTTTCTCCCGAAGGCGAGAACTGGGGAACTCTGATTGCCCGCTGTATCTTTCATACCTGGTGCCACATCGGAGAAATCAGCTCTATCCGGCAGATACTCGGCAATAAGCCGCCGGAATTCGTTAATATGCACGAATGGTCGTACGAGGGAAATTAGACCGGGAGGAATCCTATTGAAATACGATTTCGATAAAGTATATGACCGGAGCAATACCGGCAGCACCAAATGGGACGCCGTTGAAACCATATTCGGTTCTAAAGATGTAGTCCCGATGTGGGTTGCCGATATGGACTTCCCGGTCGCAAAGCCGATTGCCGATGCGCTGAGAGACCGCGCCGGGCACGATTTTTACGGCTATACCCGGCCTGGAGAAAGCCTGGTAGAAGCCGTCGTCAACCGTATGAAGCGGAAGTTCGACTGGACAATTCAACCGGAATGGGTGGTCTTCACCCCCGGAGTAATCCCGGCGCTGCACACCGCCGTCAGGGCTTTAACCAGCCCCGGAGACGAAGTCATCTTACAGGAACCGGTCTATTTCCCCTTCTTCCCGGCGGTCACCGCCGCCGGATGCCGGATTATCAATAATCAGCTCAGGCTGACGGACGGACGTTATGAAATAGACTTCGAAGACCTGGAAAACAAATTCAGGCCCGGGACTGACATACGCTCTTCGCCCGGCCGCATCAGGACGATTATCCTCTGCAACCCCCATAATCCGGTAGGACGTCTCTGGGATAAAGAAGAACTGACCCGGATGGGAGAAATTGTCATCGGAAACGGGGCTACGGTTATCTCCGATGAAATCCACTGCGAAATCCTTTATAAAGGCTACAGGCACACGCCCTTCGCCTCGATTTCGAAAGAGTTCGAGCAAAACAGTATCATCTGTATGGCACCGAGTAAGACCTTCAACCTCGCCGGTCTGGGCACTTCTTCGATTATCATCCCGAACGAAAAACTGCGCAACGATTTCAACAACACCAAGGCGGGAATAACTTCAGGACAGAACATCTTCGGCTACGTTGCCATGGAAGCGGCATACCGCCACGGCGACGAATGGCTCGGACAGATGCTTGAATACCTTCAGGGAAACCTTGAGACCACTATGAAATACTTCAGTGAAAAAATCCCCGGAATCAGGGTAATCGAGCCGCAGGGGACTTACCTGCTCTGGCTTGACTGCCGGCAGCTAGGAATGGATAATGACACTCTGAGGAATTTCATGCGGGAGTCGGCAAAAGTAGGCTTGAACGACGGGTTTACCTTCGGCGCCGGGGGCGAAGGCTTCCAGAGGATGAACATCGCCTGTCCGAGCTCGGTCCTGATAGAAGCCCTGCAAAGAATAGAGAAGGCTGTAAACTCCCTGTAATTAAAATACGATTCCGTCGGAGGGATGAATTGGCAAATACAATAAAACTTCCCCAGCATATGTGGTACGGACCGGAATATATCGACTTTCCCCTCCCGGATAGCTGGCAGGTAACCGTGAACAACATCGCCGGCTATGATAAACCGGCAATGACACCGGATGAAATCAAAGCCGCCATCACCTCACCGATTGGAATGCCTCCGCTTCGAGAATACGCCCGAGATAAAAAAGAAGCGGTAATCATCTTCGATGATATGACCCGCGGCACCAGAGTCTATGAAATCGTTCCCTTTATCCTCGAAGAGCTTGCCACGGCGGGTATCACCGATGACCGTATTCGATTCATCGCCGGGATAGCCAACCACAACGCTCTCGACAGGAGAGGAATGGTTGCCAAGCTGGGAGAGGATATCGTCGCCAGGTATCCGGTTTACAACCATGTCCCCTTCATCAACTGCACGGAAATCGGCACCACCAGCTACGGGACGAAAGTGGCTATAAACAGCGAGGTGATGTACTGCGACCTTAAAATAGCAATAGGTGGAATTTTACCCCATGTCACGTACGGCTTCAGTGGCGGCGGCAAGCTGATTATCCCGGGAGTCTCCAGCTATGAAACGGTTACCGCCCATCACAGCAGGACCCACGAGGCATGGAAAGTGGAACAGAGAAAAACGGGTGAACCTCTCCTCGGGAATATCAACAGCCCGATGCATTCCGACGCCATGGAAATTGCGGAAATGGTTGGACTGGACATGCTGATTAATACGATTCCCAACGGTTTCGGTGAAACGGCGGCGGTCTTCGCCGGCGCCCTGATACCTGCTTACGAAAAAGCTGTAGAAACTGCTAAAACTCACTATTTAGCGCCCAATACAAGGGACAGCGATATCGTTATTTCGAACGCTTTTATAAAAGCCAGCGAGTTCAATATGGCGTTTTCCGGTATGCAGGCGATTAAGCCCGGAGGCGGCAGCCTGGTCCTGATTGCCGGTTCGCCATCCGGTCAGGTGATTCATTACCTGTTCGATAATTTCGGAAAGACGATTTCGGGCAGCGTTTCGCAGATATTCACCGTTCCTCCGCATGTCAACAAAATAATCATCTATAACGAATATCCAGAAGCGAAGATAAACTCCAAGTTCACCAATCCCGGGAAAGTACTCCAGACATCCGACTGGGATGAGGTAATCGATACTCTGCTGAAAATCCACGGAAATCAGGCAGAAGTAGCTGTCTATCCGAATGCCGATACACTGTACTTCCGAGACTAGAATGGTTGTTATGTAAAGAATATCCCGGCAGCCCGATTTTGAGGAAATGACCGTTTCATTGTATACTTAAATTCGGTTCCCGCATGATATTCAGACTACATCTCATATGTCTTTACCGATTCTAAGGAGGCCAGCAAGAGAATGATAGAAGTTAGAATGCTGGGAAGGGGCGGACAGGGGGCATATTCCTCGGCCGAGATGATGGCGGCCGCCCTGGTGAAAGAGGGGAAATACGCCACCTGCTTCCCCATGTTCGGCGGTGAACGGCGGGGTGCTCCGGTGAATGTGTTCCTGCGGTTCGATGACAAGCCGATAAGACTCAGGTCCCAGATATATTACCCGGACTGCTGCATAGTAACCGACCCCCTTCTCGCCCGGACGCCGGACGCTTTGAAAGGGTTGAAACCGGGGGGAATCGTGGTAATGAATCTCCCCCGGATACCGGAAGAAAAACCCCATGAGAATACCGAGGTGCTGGCAACCGTCGACGCCACCGGTATTGCTCTCGAGGAAATCGGGCGGCCGATAACCAATACAGTGTTAATCGGCTCGCTCCTTTACGCCACCGGCTGGGCGAAACTGGAATCGATTTTCGAAGCCTTCAGGCAAAACTTCAGCGCCAACCTTCTGGAAAGCAATATCAGGTGCGCTCAGAGAGGCTACGAAGAAACTCAGATTAAACGATTTGGAGGAGAGTAATGGTGAAATACAGGTCTGAATACGAAGGCCCGTGGGCATCGTCGAAACCCGTCCTGTTTGCCTATCCCACGGCGGACTGGAGAGCTACGAGACCCGTATTTAACACGGCCAAATGCGGACACTGCGGCATATGCTACCTCCAGTGCCCGGTCGGCTCGATAAAGGATATGGGTACTTACTGCGAAGCCGACCTCTCCTACTGTAAGGGATGCGGACTCTGTGCCAGGGAATGCCCCAACGAAGCCGTAACGATGGTGAGAGAGGAGGCGAGGTAGATATGGCAACAAAGATTGTTCCCAGAGTGGAGCAGGTCAGAGTATTCGACGGCAACCGGGCGTGCGCCTACGGCGTACTGCTCTGCAAGCCCGACCTTGTCTCCTGCGTACCAATTACCCCGATGACCCCGATGGTCGAAGCCGTCTGGCAGTACGTCGCCAACGGACGTCTGAACGCCGAGTTGGTGGCGGCGGACGGTGAAATCAACGCCCTCAGTTACTGTATCGGAGCTTCCGCCGCCGGCGGACGCACCTTTATCGGTACCGCTTCACAGGGACTCGGCTATATGTACGAGGCATATCTGAAAACGGCGGGAAACAGGCTTCCCGTGGTGATGGCGCTTTCCACACGTGAGAACGCCGCCCCGGATGGCGTCGTTTCCTCACACCAGGACTTCGTCACCGTCAGGGACGCCGGCTGGATTCAGATAGTCTGCGAGGGAGTCCAGGAAATACTGGACACTATGATTATGGCTTACAGGCTGGCGGAAGACCCTGAAATCCTGCTGCCGGTAAATGTATGCTTCGACGGCTATTACCTGTCCTATCTTACTGAAAGGGTCGAACTACCCTATGAAGAGGACGTGGATGCCTTCCTGGCTCCCGTGACTGGAATTGATAGGCCCAAACTCTGTCTCGAAGACCCGCTGACCGTACCCACCAATACCAGGGAGGAACTGTTTGCGGAGTGGCGTCATAAACACGCCGCCGCCCAGCATAAGGCGAAACAGAAGTTGGAAGATATCGAAAAAGAGTTCGGTGAAGGTTTCGGGCGGAGCTACGGCGGACAGATAGAAGAGTACCGCACGGATGACGCCGAAATCGTTATGGTCAGTATGGGCAGCCAGACCGGGGCTATCAAGGATACGGTCGACTCCAGGCGTGAAAAAGGCGAGAAAATCGGCGCTGTAAAAATCAGACTTTTTAGACCGTTTCCCCGGGAGAGACTGATAAAAGCCCTCGAAGGGAAAAAAGCGGTAGGTGTTCTCGATAGAAATGTCGGCTTCGGCTGGCAGTCGGGCATTACCTTTATGGAAGTGAAGGCGGCTATCCAGGACCTGCCGAATCGTATCCCGGTAACCGGATTTATTGCCGGAATCGGCGGGACCGATTGCAGTCTGGAAATGGTTGAAAGAGCTGTCGATATCACCGGGCAGGCAGCCGAAGGAAGACCCCATCAGGAAATTACCTGGCTGAACATTGAATAAAAGATACCGTTTGAGAGGTTAAATAACATGGCTAAGTTTTATGATACGCTGGTAAAAAGAAGAGACTGCCCGCCGGACTGCCGCGCCTGTGAAGACGCCTGCGC
>CAZIYN010000017.1:0-2136 GCA_964543495.1 uncultured Dehalococcoidales bacterium
AAGTCAGGTGCTCTGCCAACTGAGCTAACGGCCCACGCGCACAAATTAGTCTAACAAATCCCGGTTTCCGGCGCAACCGGTACCGAAAAATTATTTACAGGATTCCGTGATTACAACAGCTGAAACAGGACGGAAAAAAGCGGTATCAGCGACATATCTTATGGCAACAATCTATCTATTTCCTGCTGGTTGAAACCGATTATTATCTCATTACCGATTATTATTACAGGTACTCCCATCTGACCCGTCTTCTGGACCATTTCCATGGCTTTATCCTTGTCTACACCGACATCGTAGTCCTCGTAGGCGACTCCCTTCTGCGAAAGATACTCTTTCGCCCTGTGACACCAGGGTCAAGACGCGGTACTGTAAACTACTACTTGTTTATCTGCCATTATTTCTTCCTCCGTTTTTACGGATATTCAGGTAGGTTTCAGCTATTCCAACCACCCTCAGGTTAATGGTATGCACTACTGCCTCTATATTAATGTTAACAATCTCCCTTTATCTTTACAAGTCCGGCGATAATACTGTATCCTAGCGTAAAAAGCAGAACCGGGAGGAAAGATTTGTACCAGGCGCCACGAGGGACATCCGATATACTGCCTGAAGAGCAGAAATATTGGAGTTATGTAAAGCAGAAAGCAGCTGATATCTGCCGTCTTTATGGCTACGAACGAATCGATACTCCGGTATTCGAGGATACGGCTCTGTTCAGCCGAAGCGCCGGTGAGTATACGGATGTCGTCCAGAAAGAAATGTATACCTTCGAAGACATGGGCGGTAACAGTATTACCCTCAGGCCTGAGGGCACTGCTTCCGTGTGCCGGGCGTATATCCAGAACGGTATGCACAACCTGCCGCAGCCGGTGAAGCTATATTACATCTCTCCTATTTTCCGGTACGAAAGACCGCAGGCAGGTAGATTCCGCCAGCATTACCAGTTCGGCTGCGAAGCAATA
Source organism: uncultured Dehalococcoidales bacterium (assembly GCA_964543495.1). Taxonomy (GTDB): domain Bacteria; phylum Chloroflexota; class Dehalococcoidia; order Dehalococcoidales; family UBA2162; genus CAYVOV01. The sequence goes on from CAZIYN010000017.1 coordinate 963, forward strand.
GGCGAGGAGGACCCCGCTCTGGATGCCGAGGTAATCGGGATTGTCTGGCAGTTGGGGCAATCGCTCGGAATAGAGAAACTGACACTCGGACTGAACAGTATCGGTTGCAGAGAGTGCCGCCCTGCTTATCTGAAGGAGCTGAAGAAGCACTATTCGGGTCACATAAATGAATTATGCGCCGACTGCAAGATAAGGTTGGAGAAGAACCCGATGCGCCTGATTGACTGCAAGCAGCCTGCTTGCCAGCCGGTAGCCGATAGTGCCCCGAAGAGTACCGATTATCTTTGCGAAGGATGTAAAGAACATTTCGAGAAACTGAAAAAATACCTTGAGTTGCTGGAAATACCGTATACAGAAAACGACCGTTTGGTGAGGGGATTCGATTATTATACCAGGACCGTGTTCGAGATTGAGCCGGAGGGGCAGAAAGGCCAGAGCAGTATCGGTGGCGGAGGAAGGTATGACGGACTGATTGAAGAGCTTGGCGGGAAGCCCACTCCGGGAGTCGGCTTCGGTTCCGGTGTCGAACGTCTAATATTGAACATGAAACAGCAGGGTATAGAGGTCCCGTCTCCAGGAAAACCGGAGGTCTTTATTGCCAGTATGGGCGAAGAAGCAAGAGAACAGGCTCTGAAGCTGGGAGCCGCTTTAAGGCTGGCAGGTAGAGGTGTGATAGAAGCAACCGGCAGCAGGAGCCTGAAGGCGCAGCTGAGGCAGGCAAATAACCTGGGCGTACGCTATGCGGTTATAATAGGCGAAGAAGAAATAAAAACGGGCATGGTGATATTACGTGATATGACCACTGCCCGGCAGGAAAGGGTTTCCCCGGATAATCTCGATAAGTTGTTGAAGTAGCACTTTCAGGAAAAGAAAAATGCGCTACGCAATAATAGGCGATATTCACTCCAACCTGGAAGCTCTGACGGCGGTCATCGAAGATATCAGGCGTCAGGGAGGGGTCGATAAGGTGTGGTGCCTGGGGGATGTAGTCGGTTACGGTCCCGACCCTCACGAATGCATCGAACTCCTGAGGCAGATTAAACACGCCTGTGTTGCCGGAAACCACGACTGGGGAGCAATCGGAAAGGTCGGAGTCGCTTCTTTCAATCCGGATGCGGCTACCGCCTGCAACTGGACATCGCAGAGACTGACGAGGTCGGATATCGATTACCTC
>CAZIYN010000017.1:2146-16845 GCA_964543495.1 uncultured Dehalococcoidales bacterium
AAGTCTACCACAGGTTATCGAAGAAGATAAATTCACTCTCGTTCATGGCAGTCCGCGAAACCCGATATGGGAATACGTGATATCCACCGGTATCGCCAGCGAGAGTTTCGGCTTCTTTAAATCCGAATTCTGTCTGGTGGGACATTCGCATAAACCGCTTGTGTTTACTCTCGGTGAGACCGGCGGAGTCTCGTCCAGCCAGCTTTTACCGAATGTGAAGCTTGCCCTCGGAGAGAACAGGAAGATAATCAATCCCGGAAGCGTCGGACAGCCGCGTGACAGTGACCCGAGGGCGAGTTACGCCATATATGATAGCAAGACCGCCCTGATAAGGCTTTACCGCGTGGAATACAATATCAAGGAAACGCAGGATAAAATGATGCAGCGCGGATTGCCGATACGGCTTATTCCCCGGCTTGAGCGCGGTCAGTAGACTTGTATCCTCGATAGATGAGAAAGCGCTTGAAAGATTCCGGGATATTCTCCTGCCGGTGCACAGTTACCTGAAACAGTTCCAGTGGTCTTTCAGGTTGGTCCTGACCTCTTCGATTACTTTTTCCATCCTCGATACCGGAGAAAAGCCCTGGTCGATAAATTGCGGTTCGCTTTCAGGTACCTCAATGTCAATGCCTGCAATACCTGCTATCAGGGACATCCAGCCGTAAGGTAAGATATCGATATTATAACCCGAAGCGATTAAATCGATAATCTTACAGTCGCAAGCTTCAGCCAGTGATTTGACCCTTTCGCCAATCATCCTGAATCCTCTGAGCGTCAGACCGAGGACGGTCAATCCATCGGCGAAATGAGGGTCGGAACCACCGTTGCGTATGATGACCTGCGGGTTGAACTCCTTTACTACCGGCTCGACCATTTCCGTAAAGGCAAACTTGTAAGAATCGTAATCGGAGTAGACCGGCATCGGGATATTGATTGTGTATCCTTTCCCTTCACCCGAACCTGTCTCACCGGAGAAGCCCGTGCCCGGATAAAGGGTCCGCGGGTCCTGATGAAGGTCGATGAACAGGACACGAGGTTCACTATAGAAGTACTCGCAGGTACCGTTGCCGGCGTGGGCGTCGGTGTCCAGTATCAGCACCCTTTCGAGGTTATATTCTTCCATCATATATCTGCCGCAGAATGCTACATCGTTATAAAGACAAAAACCTTCTCCGTAATCGGGCTTGGCGTGGTGGAGACCTCCACCGATAGAGAAGACCGTCCCGTATTCGTTACCCCGTACCAGGTCACAGGCGAGTTTGCCCTGCCCGATAACCAGTCTTGCCGCTTCCTCCAGTTTACCGTGTCCGGTGTAGGGCATGTTATCACCACTTTGAAACCGTGAAAACAGCCCGTATAATTCTTCACCGGCGCTGGATTCTCTGTAGAAATTTTTCGTGAAATCGATATATTCTCTGCTGCAAATTAGAAGAAGGTCTTCATCGGAAGCCGGTCCGGCTTCAAGAATTGTGTAGTTATTTTCGGTAAGGTGCTGCCGGAGGAAGGGACGGAAAATATCATAACGATTTCCACGGAACGGGTGCCCTTCTCCGAAGTCATATTCATTGAGTCCGTTGCTGTAGATGATAGCAAAACCCATAAGTGCCTCCGGCTACGGGTGCGGTTGATATTGAACTAGGTTTGCTGACGTATATGGATAATTTAAGGCAGCTAGTCGGAATCGTCGGTGCCGGTTGTTTTAGCCGTTTCTTTATTGCTGTCCGAAGACCCGGATTCACTGCCGCCGTTATCCGATTCACTGATTGTGGACTTCGGTTGACTGCCGTTACTGCGATGGTCGGTAACGTAAAACCCCGATCCTTTGAAAATGACGGGTACAGAAGTGAAAATACGCTGGGCGTCACAGCCGCATTTGGGGCAGGAAACGGAACCGTTTTCACTGAAACTTCTTATTATCTCAAATCGGTTGGAGCAACTCGGGCATTCGTATTCGTAGACTGGCAAACCTAGTTACCTCCGAACGTTTTTCTACAAAAAAATTAGCAATCATGTTTACCGACTGCTAACTAATATTACTATATGGGAAAGTACCAGTCAAGACTAAAGGTACAGTCTAACAGAATTATATCAGCCTCCAGTCTTTGAAGCCCTGCTGAATAGTCGCCAGGTATTCCTGCGAGGGTTTCGTACTCTCCGTCTGCTGGGTCCTGATATAGGCGATTGCTTCGATTGCTTCCCTGTCCTCATCGTAAACGGTTACCTTAAACCGTTTATACGGACTTTCGAATTTATCCAGACGCTGCAGGCACTGTTCGGTGACTTCATAAACAGCGCCACGGACTTTTTCACCTCTGAAAAGCCTGATATTGGCGTAACCGCCCCGCCACTGCCTGGACCATCCCTCGAAGACGAGTTTATAGTTCGGCAGTGTTGCAGTGAACAGCGGCTTGCTGTCCGGGCAGCGTTCCTTCATCTGGTCCCTATTCAGGTTGGAAGCGTAAGCAAAATAATACATATCGGTTATCAGTGCAGATATTATACCCAACCGGCGGATAACCCACAATGCTTATCCGGGAAACAGTATTTTTTCTATCTCCTTTAGTCTGCTTTTACCTTTGAGCTCGTAAGGGAACATAGGCAGTTCTATGATTTCCAGGTGTGAATAGCTGCCGTATATCTCCTCCAGGTATTTTTTCTGCTGCTCAGCCCTCGTTTTTAAAAAAGCCGAGTCTTTTTCCTTAACCACATTATTTATTATCAATTGCTGGACTTTGAGGTCGTATTCGTCCAGCTTTCTGAAAATACCCTCCAGTTGTTCCACAGCCAGGGCTTCCGGTATGGTTACCATTATGAACCTGACCCTGATTTTTACAAACTCCATATTTTCGGCGGATAGTTTTTCCCACCTCTTGAGTATATCCAGTATCGGTTCGCGGCTTCTTTTACCGGTCATCAGCTTCGAATAGATACGCGGAGCCATATTCAGATGGTTTCTCAGGAGCGCCGGAGTTTCAAGCAGGGCCAGTGTCTGCCCCAGCGGAGCGGTATCCCAGACGATGTTTTCATATTCTTTTTTCAGGTACAGCTCCCTGATATAGTCCAGCATGAACTCTTCGCTCAGTCCGGGCAGTACCGAAGTCATAAAGTCGAGAAAGCGCGGGTAATCAATCGAGACGAAGGACGAAAATACCTCGTAGACTTCCGAGCCGAATTTCCCGTTCCACATCTCCATCACCTCATCCATTCCCAGCTCGTTGATAAAAAGCGATTCCGTAACCATATGCGGTTTATCACCGCCGGCGGTCTCGAAGATGTGGGAAAGGGAAGGAGTGGCATCGGTAGAGATTGCCAGAGTCCGCTTCCCGGAAGAAGAATAGTGGAGAGCCGCGGCGGCAGCGCAGGTGGTCTTGCCCACACCTCCCTTGCCGGTGAACATCGTAATCGTGCCCTCGTCGGGGCTGTCTGCAGAAAAATTCATTGTTTTCGGTATTGATGGTGAGTAAATATTACGGTGCGGATACATTCTATAATACAGCGTATATTACTGGCAAAGTTAGTTTGCTCTTTGCCTGCGATGGGTGTAAACTTATAAAAAAATGCAGGGGTCCTCTAACAGGGCATCTGCTTAATTATTTTCCGTTTATTCCTTTTCCATCCATCGGTCGTCGATATTTTAGCTTTACTGCCTCAATTTCTTCTAAGGGAAAGCACGGGAGTAGATTTATTGAGTTACAGTGGTGACAGCTATAGCTCTAAAGATATAGAGCCGGAAAATGACGGCGGAAGTAAAAATCCACTCCGCAGCCTGCGCACTTTCAGGTCGCTGAAGAATCCCATTTATCGCCTGTATTTTTCAGGGATTATGGGTCAGCGGGCGGCGATGAATATGCAGATGATAGCCCGTTCATATTTGGTCTATGAGCTGACCGGTTCGGCGGCTATACTGGGACTGTTGTCTCTCTGCCATGCATTACCGGTTTTATTGTTTTCTATCTTCGGCGGCGTTATTGCTGACAGGATACAGAAGAAATATGTCCTGTTAATCGGGCTTGCCGGTTCGGCAGTGCTTTCTCTTGGAGTTGCTCTTTCTCTGACAACAGGTTTCCTCAGTGCCGAAAATGAGGGCTCATGGTGGGTTCTTGCTGCGGCTTCGGTACTGCAGGGGAGTATCATGGGCCTGATGATACCTTCCCGTCAGGCGATAATCCCCGAGATAGTGGATGAAGAAGAAATTATGAATGCCGTATCGCTTGACAGTACCGGGATGAATACTCTTCGCCTGGGAGCTCCGGCGCTAGCCGGTTTTCTCATCGACTCATTCGGTTATGGCGCCGTCTATTACGTAATGACGGCTACATATCTGGCAGGAACGATATGTATCGCTTTTATGCCGCTTACCGGCAAGCTGATAGGCAGTGCCGGTAATGCCCTGCTGGATATCAAAGAAGGCTTTAAGTATATAAAACAGGAGACAACCATCCTCCTTGTCCTGATATTTACGCTTATCGTGGTGGTACTTTCAATGCCGTATATGACACTGCTTCCCGTATTCGCCGAAGACGTGCTGAAGGTAGGTGCCAGTGGTATGGGTGTCCTGGTCAGTGTATCAGGGATAGGAGCAATGTCTACTTCACTCGTTCTCGCATCCTTGCCTAATAAAAAGCGCGGGATTATGCTGCTCGTCAGCGGTCTGTTACTCGGCATTGCGCTTGTAGGATTTTCCTTTTCCGAGTCCTGGCCTCTATCACTGGGAATAATCGTCTTTGTCGGCATGGGTCAGGCGGGAAGAATGGCTCTAGGCAATACCCTCATTCAGTATTATGTCGAAGACGTATACCGCGGGCGCGTTATGAGTGTTTATATCATGGAATTCGGTCTGACCAGTTTCGGAAGCGCCGGTGCCGGACTGCTCGCTGAGGCGGTCGGACCCAAGTGGGGACTGGGCGGGTTTGCCATCGCACTGGTTTTTCTGGCCCTGCTGGCTCTTATTTTCTTCCGCAGGATAAGGAAACTGGACTGATTATACCGGGTTTTTTATCTTATAAACTCATTTATTTGCCCTTATAAACTTGCAAGTGTAAAATAATAGAATTCATATATGAGTCTCCGAAGACAGACGAGTGTCAGGATGAGGCTCATTATTAATTGACTTCAAAGAAGGGAAAATTAACGATTGGATAACCAGGTAGGCGGATATTCCGGTGGTGGAACGGGTACCGGCATGGGTGGCGGTTTTCGCGGCGGAGGAATAAACCTGAGAAACCTCCGTAATCTGAGGACATTCACCTCTTTCAAAAATCCCTGGTACCGGCTTTACTATGCCGGAATGCTCGGCCAGATGATATCGATGAATATGCAGATGATGACCCGTTCTCTGCTGATTTATCGAATGACGCAGTCCGCATCGATACTCGGAGCAATGTCCCTTTTCGCAGCTATCCCCATGCTCTGTCTCTCTCTTCTCGGAGGTGTAATAGCCGATAGAGTACAGAAAAAATACGTTATGATTGCCGGTCAGACACTCTCGGCGATGGTGTCTCTGAGCGTGGCGATATCGCTTACGGTCGGCTTCGTAGGGATTGATAAACCGGATTCATGGTGGGTACTCGGTATAGCTTCCGTAGCTCAGGGCACAATAATGGGACTTATGATGCCTTCACGTCAGGCAATACTCCCTGAGATTGTCGGGGAAGAAGACCTTATGAATGCCATTTCACTTAATACCATGGGTATGAACCTGTTTCGTCTGTTTGCTCCGGCACTCTCCGGGTTCCTAATAGACAGTATAGGTTTCGAAGCCGTGTATTATGTCACGACAGGTACCTACCTGTCATCCGTTATCTTTATTTCATTTTTACCCCTGACCAGCACGATGACAATCGAAGGCGGAGGAGCTTTCACCCAGATTAAAGGGGGATTAAAGTATCTGCGCCAGCAAAAAACCATACTAATGGTTCTTGGAATAACCCTCGTTGCGGTTGTCCTGTCTCACCCGTTTACGCAGCTTATGCCTGTTTTTACAGAAACGGTACTGGGAGTGGGTGCTACCGAACTGGGTATATTGATGAGCGCTTCGGGAGTGGGTGCTATTATCTGTTCCGTAATACTTGCTTCTCTGCCCAATAAAAAACGTGGATTTATGATGCTCATCGGTTATATTATCCTCGGTGCCGCATTATCAGGATTTGCTTTTTCAACGGTATGGGGTCTATCGCTGGGGCTGATTATCATAGTAGGATTCGGTCAGATGGGGATGATGGCTTTAAGTAATACCCTGGTCCAGTATTATGTGGAAGACGAATACAGGGGAAGAGTGATGAGCATCCTCCTGATGCAGTTCGGATTGACGAGTTTCTCTACCTTCCTTGCCGGGGTGCTTATCGAAGGAATAGGTCCTCAGTGGGCAATCGGAGGTCTCGCCATGCTTCTTCTGGTAATGGCGATAGGAGCTTTTATATTCATTCCCCGTATACGTAACCTTGACTAGCTAACAGGAACAAGGAGCTATTTATTGAATCCTCTCTTGAGTCCCCTGGCGTAACCGATATGCCCCGTGTGCTGGGCAATCTCGCCGATTATCAGAGTCAGTACTCCTGCCACGGGCATTTTCCCGAATGGGGCTTCTATCTCTTCATCGAATTTTTCCGGTGTCAGGCTGTCGAGGTATCTCTTCGTATTGGCACGAACCGCTTTCCCGTAATCGAGCAGGATATCGAGATTCGGACAGGTAAAAGCGGCAACCTGCTCCGGTGTGTAACCGCCACCGCTGTTCTGCGGGTCATCGGGCATATTGCATTTCTCATACCACTTGCCTGTTATCCATTCCTGGGGCTGGTTAAGAAGCATGCCGTTAATGATACCGTCTTCCGCCCTTATCTGGTGCCAGAGGGTGAACCCGATAGAATTGGACTCAGGCCCCGGCTGGTAGTTCAGGTCCTCCTCGTTCAGGTCCTTCAGAACCCTGTCAACCGATTGCTGAATGCGGTCAAGAGCCATCTTCACGAATTCTTTAGTTTCCATAGTGTCTCCTTTCGGTAGGTGAAAAGTGAAATCACCTTCTCTTCTTTATATAATTATAAGTTTCTCGCTTCCTGAGGTCAAAAAACGGGATAACGAGACAGGTACTATGTAATTTGTCAGAGTATAGCCGGTGGGATAGAATGGTTTATACTACGGAGTGTGTTTCAGGCAGTAAGGAGAGTATTGTTGACGGCTAAGGGAAAAGAAACAGACCTGGTACTGGACGTATATTTCGACTACCTCTGACCTTTTGCTTTTAACGCGGCGGTCTGGTTGCAAGGTGTAAAAGAGGACCCGGGAATAAGCCTGACGATAAACTGGCGGTATTTCTCCCTTGAGCAGGTCAACAGTAATGAAGGAACCGAATGGAAGATATGGGAACAGTCTGATGACTATAATGCTAACGGACTCCTGGCTTTCAGGGCGGCTGAAGCTGCCAGGCGGCAGGGCGAAGAAGTTTTCTGTAAATTTCATTATGCTCTCTATGAAGCAAGGCATAAGAAATACAGGAATATTGCCGATATTTCCCGGGTGACAGAAGTAGCAGAGAGTGCAGGTCTGGATATGTTCCGTTTTAAGAAAGATATCAGGGATGCCCGGATTCTGGACACGCTGGCTGAAGACCACACTTATGCGGCGGGAACGCTGAAAATCTTCGGTACTCCTACGCTTGTATTCCCGGAAAACCAGGCCGTGTACCTTAAAATGACATCCGTACCTTCAAATGAAGAAAGCCTTCTAATTTTCACCGAGATTCGGAATATAGCCGAAAAGAGGCGAATTATACTGGAAATCAAGCGCCCTTAGCTATCACTCGGTACTACGAGCAGTATTTCTCTTATCCTGCCGGCATAATCCTCACCGGTTTCATCATCGGTAATGATATCAATCTCCTCGGGAGACTTGACTCCCAGTCCCAACTCTGCGGCTCTGGCAATCTGGTCCTGCTCGAATACGCGTCCCCGGCTGACCTCCGGAGTGGTGCCGAGATGCCGGAGGACAGATACTCCAACGGCGTCGATGGCTACCCTGTCGGTGCCAGCAAGTATTACTCCCGCCTCGACCAGAGTTCCTCTCGCGGGACCGCCGTCTTTGAAAGCTACTACGCCATCGAGTACTATGAGGTCGGGAGAGTAAGCAGTGTTAATTTCAGCTATCAGCTGGCGCTGGTTGGGAGAGCTGTGGAGTTCTCCCATATATTCATATCCGACCCGCGGCACAAGTCCGACGGAGCACTTGAGCGACATCGTAATATGACCGCCGAACTGGTGAGTTTTCAGACAGCAGGTCTGGACGATAGACTCCGCTTCCGAATAAATTTTCGGGAAAAGGAAACCGTCTTTCCAGTGGCTGTCCTGCGGACGAAATAGAATGAATCCTTCGCGTTCCAGTTCCTCTAGATTTACTATATCGAACCCGAGCTCTTTCTGGAGGTCGAAGATTCCTTTCTTTTCCATTACCACGCGGGTCGAGTCGCCGGGACCGCTGCGTTCTGCAAGGGTGATTCCTGCGGCTCCCATTTCATTTAACAGAATGATAAGCGAGCGAAGAGTATCGATATGAGTACCTCCGGGAGTGGGGTCGGCGGAATTGAAGTTAGGTTTGAGGACTACTTTTTTACCCTGTACGGGATTGATATTCAGTAAGGCTACGGCTTTTCTTACACCCTCGTCCCGGTTTTTCGTGCAGACCAGAGCTACTTCAGTTGCCATTATTTTAACCTCCCGGTTTTGTAATATTATAGACTAAAACGAGAGACCACAGCCAATAATCATATTGTTTTATGACGCAATAATAATACTGGTAACTGTCACAGATTTGCCGGTGAAAATCTTGACAATGAGGTATCGTTTTTCTAAACTTTCATTGGCTGTATGTTGATTTTCCGCTTTGTATATCAGTATGTTCCCCGACACGGTAGTTAAGTGCCATTAAGGAGGGATAATTGTGTTTAAATTACCCTTTATGCCACATGAGGACAGGTTTTTCGACCTGTTTGAAGAAAGCGCCGGGAATATGGTGAAGGCTGCTGAAACTCTGAAAGAGCTTATTTATAACTGGGATAATGTGGGAGAGAGACTTGCAGAGATTACGGAACTTGAACACCTGGGTGATAAAATCACTCACCAGATTATGGGACAGGTCCATCGTACTTTTATAACACCTTTCGACCGTGAAGATATCGCTCTTCTTGCTCACAGCCTCGATGATGTAATTGATTTTATTCATGCTGCGGCGGACGCGATGTTTATTTATAAGGTAAACCGCCCAACCGAGAGCGCTAAGAAGCTATCAAATATTATCGTCAAGGCAGCTACCGAAGTGGAGAAATCGCTTCCAGAACTGCGGCACCGCGGAAGGTTAAGAAATGTACTCGAACAGTGTGTTGAGATAAACCGTCTCGAGAATGAAGCAGATATTATATTCCGTTCGGCTATGGGAGAGTTATTTGATAACACCGAAGATATAGCCGAGATAATCAAGTGGCGAGAGATATACGAGCATATGGAAAGCGCTACCGACAGATGTGAGGATGTTGCTAATGTCCTTGAAGGTGTAGCCCTGAAACATGCCTGAATCATCCCTGATAATTCTTATTGTAATTATCATACTGGCAGTTGGTTTTGCAATATCGAACGGGTTCAATGATGCTGCCAACGCTATCGCTACTGTAATCGGAACCCGCTCATTATCGCCCCGTAAAGCTATAATAATGGCTGCCGTTATGGACCTGGCGGGTGCCGCTACGGGTACCGCTGTTGCGATTACCTTCGGGAAAGGTATCTTAAGTCAGGAAGTAATTACAGAGTTCAGCTACCTGCCGGTGATTGCTTCCCTGACATCAGTGATTATCTGGACTGTTACTGCCACCTATATGGGTCTTCCCGTGAGTATCAGCCATGGTTTTGTAGCCGGTCTGGCTGCTGCAGGAATAGCGCTGGCAGGTCCCGATGCTGTCCTTCTGGGGTGGAGTTCGAAATTAACATCCACTCTGATGGCTGTAGTATCAGCTCCGGCACTGGGTTTTATAAGCGGATTTATCCTTATGGTGATACTATCATGGGTATTGCGACGGAGTTCCCCTGACAGGATTCGGATGTTTTTCAGTCGGTTACAGTGGTTTTCAAGCGCTTTCGTAGCCTACAGCCATGGTAAAAATGACGGCCAGATGCCGATAGGCGTAATAACTATGGCGCTGGTAATATATACCGGCAAGCCTGAATTGTGGGAACAGCTGCCGTACGGGAGTCTCTGGTGGGTAGTGGTTCTTTCAGCATCTTCTATCAGTCTGGGTACCGCTTTCGGCGGCTGGCGGGTGATAAAAACAATGGGGACCAAGATAACCACGCTCCGGTCGGTTCACGGATTTGCTGCTCAGGCTTCAGCGGCAGCCGTTATAGAGATGGCGTCACATTTTGGAATCCCCGTCAGCACAACACATTGCACTGCATCGTCAATTATGGGAGTCGGTGCTACTAGGCGCTTATCTGCTGTCCGTTGGGGAATAGCGGGAAATATTATGGCCGCCTGGATACTCACATTTCCTATATGCGGTGGTCTGGGATATCTGTTCGCCTGTATATTGAAGGCAATAACCTGATAAGTTACAGTCTGGTTTTCTCTCTGGTTCCCCGGCTTTTTTCAGAAGTCATTATTGCCGTTATTTCCGATACCGCCTTATCGATTTCTCCTATTTTGTTGATAACGGTGTAATCGAAAAGGGGCATCTGTTTCATCTCTTCTTCCGCCGTTTTAAGGCGGAGGCTGAGGTCTTCAGGCGACTCCGTGCGGCGTCCACTGAGTCTGCTGAGGAGCTCTTCCATCGAAGGGGGTGCGATAAAGACCGTAACTGCCTGGGGTACCAGTTTTTTTATGGTGGAAGCACCCTGAATATCCACCTTGACCACAACGTCCCGTCCCTGTTCAAGTGCCTGTTTCACCGGCTCTCTGGGTACTCCGTAAAGATTGCCGTATACTTCCGCCCATTCAAGCATCAGGTTGTTTTCAATGAGTTCCCGGAATTTCTCTCTGGTGGTGAAATGGTATTCTCTGTCATTCTGCTCGCTGGCTCTTATGGAACGGGTGGTCATGGTGGTGACATGAAAAATGGAGGGCTCCGTTTCTTTTAAACGGTTGAGTACCGTGTCTTTTCCCACACCGGAAGGCCCGGTGAGGATTATGAGTAACGGATTGTCAGGCAGGTTCTTGGATACGGCTGATGATTCTTTCATCACCCCATTATCATTCTCGAAGCGTAATTTCTTCAAGCTGTGCTGCTCTAGGTTCGACCTGTCTGTATCTGCCGGCTATCGTCTCAGGGGTAAGGGCGGATAAAATAATATGGCCGCTATCTGTGATGATAACGGCCTTTGTCCTTCTGCCATTTGTCATATCGATAAGTAGCCCTTTATCTCTGCTGTCGTGGACTGTGCGTTTCGTCGGAGCAGAGTTAGGTGAGGCTATCGCAATTACTCTGTTCATTACAATTACGTTATTGAAACCGATGTGTACGAGTTCGATACTCATTTCTTACCACCTCAGTAGATAATATATATATCTGGCGTAGCGGGATGATTATATATATTACACCTAAAAAGTTAAGTTAGCAAATAAAGTCAGGTGAGAAACCGGACAGGGCTTGCAATCGTGACTGTTTAGTGATAAATTATTACTTTGGTGGAGCAATTATAAACGGAGGTATTATTTTGCAAAAAGAGCTAGCAGAAGTTCTCGCTCCGTACAAAGGGCAGAGAGGTGCTACAATCCCGGTATTGCAAAAGGCTCAACAGGAAATCGGCTATCTCCCTGAGGAAACTGTCTCAGAGATAGCCGATTTTTTAGGTATGACGAAGAGCGAAGTATACGGGGTTGCTACCTTCTACGCCCAGTTCAGATTTGAACGGCAGGGAGAGCATACGGTTAAGTGCTGTCAGGGGACTGCTTGTTATGTACAGGGCGGTCGGCGTATTCTGGATGCTGTAATGGACGAACTGAAACTTGAAGAAGGCAAGACTACGACGGAGGACTATAAATTCAGTGTTGAAAAAGTAGCCTGTTTTGGTTCTTGTGCTCTGGCTCCTGTGATGGTTGTGGATAAAACGGTCTACGGCCGATTGACACCGGCGAAGGCAAGAGAAATAATAGGCCAGTATTAAGGAGAACAACCGTGTCATTTGATGATGTCCGAAAACAGGCGATAGCTCAAAAAGAAGCTCTCGAGAAGAGTGAGAAAGTACGTATACTCGTAGGTACTGCTACATGCGGCAGGGCAGCCGGGGCGATGGCGGTAATGGAAGTAATGGAAAAAGAGTTGTCCAGGCTGGGTATCGATGCGAATATAATGCAGGTGGGATGTATCGGTCTGTGTTTCGCCGAACCTATAGTGGATATCATCAAGCCAAACCGTCCGCGCATAAGCTACGGCAGTGTAAACTCGGAATCGATAGTCCAGATAATCGAAGACTATATCGTGAACGATAATCCCCGTCCCGACCTGGCTCTAGGCACAATCGGCGATGGGACTGTCGAAGGAATACCTCAACTTTTCGAGCTCCCCGTATTAAAACCGCAGGTGCGGCTTGCCTTGCGTAACTGCGGGCATATAGACCCCGCGGATATTATGCAGTATATAGCTAATGATGGATACTCCGGTTTCCTCAGGGCGATAACTATGGACCCCAAAGAGGTAATCGATGAGATTGGTAAGTCCGGACTCAGGGGAAGAGGCGGGGCCGGAGCCTCTACAGGTTTCAAGTGGGAAAGACTCTGGGAGCAGCCGAGCGAAGAGAAATATATTATCTGTAATGCCGACGAGGGAGACCCGGGAGCTTTCATGGACAGGGCTCTTCTCGAAGGAGACCCCCATGCCGTTCTTGAAGGTATGCTGATAGGCGGGTATGCGACAAAAGCGAACCATGCCTACATATACTGTCGTGCCGAGTATCCGCTGGCAATCGAACGACTTGAAACGGCACTTGCCCAGATGAGTGAAATCGGTCTCCTCGGAGATAATATACTGGGCACCGATTTCTGCTATGACATTAAGATAAAAGAAGGTGCCGGCGCTTTCGTTTGCGGAGAAGAAACGGCACTTATAGCTTCTATCGAAGGTAAAAGAGGTATGCCGCGTTCGCGTCCTCCGTTCCCGGCTGCATCAGGTCTCTGGGGAAAACCCACGAATGTTAATAATGTAGAGACATGGGGTAACGTATCGGCGATACTCCAGAAAGGCGCCGACTGGTATGCCGAATACGGGACCGAAAAAAGTAAAGGTACGAAGACATTCGCTCTTGCCGGCAAGGTTGTTCGTACCGGGCTGATAGAGGTGCCGATGGGTATCCTCCTTGGTGAAATTATCAACGGCATCGGCGGAGGTATTGCCAATAACAAGCAGTTTAAAGCCGTCCAGACGGGTGGTCCCTCCGGAGGCTGCCTGCCGGCAAATCTGATAGACCTTGAAGTGGACTATGAACACCTTGCCGAAGCCGGCTCGATCGTCGGTTCCGGAGGCATGGTAGTAGCCGATGAAGATACCTGTATGGTGGATATGGCAAGGTTCTTCCTGACTTTCGTACAGAGTGAGTCCTGCGGAAAGTGTGTACCCTGCCGTGTCGGCACCAGGCAGATGCTTGCGATACTGGAAAGGATTTGCGCCGGCGAAGGAAGGCCGGATGACGTAGAACGACTTGAAAAAATGGCGGGACTGATTAAGTCCACCGCCCTGTGTGCCTTGGGTGGCACGGCACCGAATCCCGTACTGACGACAATCCGTTATTTCCGTCATGAATATGAAGCTCATATCAACGAAAAACGGTGCCCTGCGCTGGCCTGCAATTCGTTGGTAAATTACTTTATCCTCCCCGAGAAATGCCAGGGATGCGGAATATGTCTTCGTAATTGTCCGGTTGAGGCAATCAGGGGAGACAGGCGGATGATTCATATCATCGACCAGGATAAGTGCACCAAGTGCGGTACCTGTTTCAATATGTGCCCCGAGCGTTTCGGCGCGGTGGTGAAGGTTTCTGGAGAGAAACCGGAAGTCCCGGATGAGCCGATCCCCGTGATAGCGGAAAGACCGGGCGCGAAAAAGGATGACGGTGAAACTGAAGCCGTAGAGGAAAAGACCGAAGAATAGACGGAATTTCAGAGACTATTAAACGAGGTTGGATTTGGAATGATTAATTTAACCATCAACGACCAAAAAGTAGAAGCAACCGAAGGGATGACGGTTCTGGAAGTAGCCAAGAAAGGCAATATTTACATTCCGACCTTGTGTTATCATCCGTCTCTGACTCCCTATGGAGGATGCCGTTTATGCGTGTTGGAGATAGAAAATATGCGCGGGTTCCCGACGGCGTGTACGACACCTGCAACGGATGGTATGGTCGTCCATACCGATACCGAGCAGCTACAGGAATTCCGTCGCGGTGTACTCGAGTTCATATTAACCGAACACCCCCATGTCTGTCTGATATGTGACCGCCGCGAGCGGTGTGGACCTTTCGATATCTGCCTGAGGAACGTGGGAGTGACCGAGCGGTGCGTGCTTTGTCCCAAGAACGGACGCTGCGAACTCCAGGAAGTTGCCGATTACATAGACCTGAGCGATGTTACACTTCCTTATACTTATAAAGATTTACCGATTTACAGCGAAGACCCGTTTTTCGAACGTAATTATAATCAGTGCATCCTGTGTGGTCGGTGTGTAAGGGTATGCC
>CAZIYN010000018.1:0-12071 GCA_964543495.1 uncultured Dehalococcoidales bacterium
AACGTACTGCTTATAGATACAGCCGGTATCAGGCGACGTGGCAAGCTGGGTACAGGAGTGGAAAAATACAGCGTAATCCGCGCTGTGAAGGCTATAGAAAGGTCCGATATCGCCCTGCTGGTTATAGACGCCACCGAGCCTCTTACAGCCCAGGACCAGCATATTTGCGGCTATATTCGCCAAATGCTTAAAGGAATTGTTATAATAGTGAACAAATGGGACCTGATTGAAAATAAAGCTATGACAGAGTGGGAAAAATTTATCAGAAGTGAAATAAAGTTTATGCCGTATGCTCCGATTATTTATACATCGGCAAAAACAGGGTACGGGGTGAAAAAAGTAATGCCTCAGGCATACAAGGTCTATAAAGAAAGACTTAAACGTTTCTCCACTGCGGAAGTGAACAACGTCGTCCGGGAAGCGGCAGCCGCCCATAATATACCGAGAAAAGGTAAAAAACGGCTGAAATTCCTATATGCCACCCAGGCAGAAGTAAATCCGCCTACATTTGTATTTTTCGTAAACGATTCGAAAATGGTACACTTCTCTTACCAGCGTTATCTCGAGAATAAACTGCGCCAGTCTTTCGGCTTCGAAGGGACTCCGCTTCGACTGGTCTTTAAAAACAGGAGTGAATCATGATAGTTGTTAAGTTCTTATCCGTAATACTTTTAGGTTATCTCCTAGGCTCGATTCCATCGGGAGTACTGGTAACAAAATACTTTTCCAAAGTGGATATAACGGCTTTCGGCAGTGGAAAAACCGGGATGACAAACGTGCTAAGAACAGCGGGGAAAAAGTCAGCAGCTATCGTCCTGCTTCTGGATTTACTAAAAGGCTCGCTTGCCGTTCTTGCCGCAGGACTGATTGTCGGCAGGAATTACCTTATAATAGGCGATGATTTCGCATTAGGACTCCTGGTTGCCCAGAGTCTGGCAGCACTGGCAGCAATGGCAGGACACAACTGGTCGATATTCCTCAGGTTCAAGGGTGGTAGAGGTGTTGCTACATTCTTCGGCGGGCTTGCAGCGCTCTGCCCCGTAGCGGCTTTGTTCGGCGGTGAAGTATGGATTATCGGAACCGGTCTTACGAGATTTGCCTCGCTAGGCTCAATTGCCGGGGCGGTCGGAACATACAGCATACTCATTCCCCTTACGGTTATCAACGGTTTCCCGCTCGAATACCTTATTTATACACTCATCGGCACTGTTGTAATCGTGATAATGCACAAAGACAATATCGTGAGACTGGTGACCGGTCAAGAGCGGAAGATAGGCGAGAAAGCCGAAGAAATCAGTGCAGTTCCGGCGACTGAATGTACTCAGCAGGTTATATCTGAAGCCGAATAATGCGGTCGGATATTTTCAGATAAATCTGTGAACAAGTAAGTTACTTCTTTTTAGACTTTTTCCCATTACCGAATTCGTCCGCAAGCTCCTCGAATAGCTGGCGTTGTTTTTTTGTAAGTGATTCCGGTGTGACGACTTTCAGCCTGACAAGCTGGTCTCCCTGTCCCCTGCCCTGCAGGTGAGGAATACCTTTATTCTTGAGTCTGAAAACTTTACCTGTCTGACTTCCGGCCGGTATCTTTAATTTAGCATCGCCATCGAGTGTGGGCACTTCGATTTCAGTACCCAGGGCTGCCTCGGCGAAATTTACAGGTAATTCATAAAGGATATCATCGTTATCACGCACGAATAACTCATGTTCCTTTACAGAAAGGTGGATATACAGATTACCCGGATTACCGCCTCTGGTCCCGCAGACCCCTTCTCCACTCAACCTTATCCGTGAGCCATAACCGACACCTGCCGGAATTTTCACCATGATATTGCGTTTATTCCTCTCCCTGCCACTGCCACGGCAATCCGGACACGGATCGGTAATAATCCTGCCCTCGCCATTGCACCTGGAACAGGTGGCAATATTCGTGAAACGCCCGAAAATACTCTGCTGCACCCGGCGGACCTGCCCGGTGCCGTCGCACTCCGGGCACCTTTCCGGCTGGGTACCCGGCTTGCTGCGCGTGCCGTGACACTGCGAACAGTTCTCGGTACGCTGTATTTCTATCTCTGTTTCGACTCCGAAGGCAGCTTCTTCGAGGGAGATGGCGACACTGTACTGGAGGTCGGCTCCACGCACCGGCCCCTGCCGTGTTGCCGTTGATGTCCTGCCACCGAAGAAAGCATCGAAAATACTGCCGACACCATCGAACCCGAATCCTTCGAATCCTCTTCCGAAGAACCCTTCGGCGCTGTGTCCGTAGTGGTCGTAAGTTTCACGCTTCTCGGCATCGGAGAGCACTTCATATGCCTCGTTCACTTCCTTGAATCTGGCTTCAGCTCCGTCTTCGCGGTTATGGTCTGGATGATACTTAAAGGCAAGCTTTCGGTAAGCCGCTTTTATCTGCTCAGCGGTAGCATTCCTGTCAATGCCGAGGACATCATAATAATCGCGTTTCTGGTCCATATACTTAATAATCCCGTTTCCCGGATATAATCAGGGATGATGATTCTAGCTGTAAGAGGGGGCAGAGCCCCCTCTTCATCACTTCAGTTGCCACCAGGTATTAAAATACCCCAGTATAATATTACCATATTAAGCGTAATACACAAGCTATTACGCTTATTTTTAACTCGGGTTAGACTTCACGGAAGTCACCTTCCACTGTCTCTTCTCCGTCCTGCCCTGAAGGCTGTTCACCTTCCGGAGGAGCTTCGCCTTCAGGCGGAGGAGGCTGCTGCTGATAAACAGCAGAGCCGACTTTCTGCATCGTCTCGTTTAGGTCCTGAGTCGCTTTCTTTATCGCTTCTAAATCCGTACCCTGCAGAGCCGAACGCACTTCCTGGACTTTTTCTTCCACTTCTTGGTTAAGCTCATCCGATATTTTTTCCTTGTTCTCCCGCAGAGTCTTCTCAGCGGTATAAGCCAGGGTATCGGCCATATTCTTGGTCTCAACTTCCTCGCGCTGCTTGGCGTCTTCTGCAGCATGGACTTCCGCATCCTGCTGCATCTTATCAATCTCTTCCTTACTCAGACCGCTGGAAGCAGTGATTGTGATTTTCTGTTCCTTACCGGTACCCTTGTCATGGGCTTTAACGTTGATAATCCCGTTCGCGTCGATATCGAAGGTGACCTCAACCTGGGGTACGCCCCTGGGGGCCGGCAGTATACCGTCGAGCATAAACCTTCCCAGCGTCCTGTTATCCGCCGCCATGGGCCTCTCGCCCTGAAGTACGTGTATTTCCACGCTCGGCTGGTTATCGGCAGCCGTGCTGAAAATCTGGCTCTTCGAGGTGGGAATAGTGGTATTACGCGGGATAAGCGGCGTTGCTACCGCACCGAGAGTCTCGATTCCAAGAGTAAGAGGAGTAACATCGAGCAGCAGGACGTCCTTCACTTCTCCCTTAAGTACACCCGCCTGGATTGCAGCGCCGATAGCTACCACTTCATCGGGATTCACTCCCTTGTGAGGTTCCTTACCGAACATCTCGGTAACTTTCTGCTGCACCAGAGGCATCCTGGTCTGGCCTCCGACCAGTACCACTTCGTCAATCTGCGCCGGTGTCTTTTCGGCGTCGGTGAGTGCCTGCCGGCATGGCTCCATGGTCCTGTCCACAAGTTCCATCACCAGCTGTTCGAGCTTGGAACGGGTCAGGGTAATATTCAGGTGCTTGGGACCGCTGGCATCGGCAGTAACAAAGGGCAGGCTCACCTCGGTCTGCTGAACGGTGGATAACTCGCACTTTGCCTTCTCTGCGGCTTCCTTTAAACGCTGGAGAGCCATTCTGTCCTGTCTGAGGTCTATACCTTGCTCACGCTTGAATTCATCGCAGAGCCAGTCCATCACTTTCTGGTCGAAGTCGTCTCCGCCAAGGTGGGTATCGCCATTTGTTGACTTGACCTGGAAAGTACCTTCTCCCAGTTCGAGTATCGATACATCGAAAGTACCGCCTCCGAGGTCGTAAACAACGATTGTCTCATCGGCTTTCTTGTCCAGTCCGTAGGCAAGAGAGGCGGCTGTAGGCTCATTCACTATCCTGAGTACTTCGAGTCCGGCAATCTTACCGGCGTCCTTGGTCGCCTGCCTCTGGCTGTCATTGAAATACGCCGGTACCGTAATAACGGCCTCGGCCACCTTTTCACCCAGGTAGGCCTCGGCATCCGTCTTTAGTTTCTGGAGAATCATCGCCGATATCTCCGGCGGACTGTAGTCTTTATCTCCCATCGTAACCCAGGCATCACCGTTGGCAGCTTTTTGTATCTTAAACGGAAGCAGTTTTTTATCGTACTCCACTGATTCCTCATCGAACTTGCGACCCATCAGCCGTTTCACACTGAATATCGTGTTATCCGGATTGGTAATAGCCTGTCGTTTGGCTACCGTTCCCACCAGTCTCTCCCCGCTCTTGTTAACCGCCACCACCGAAGGTGTAGTCCGTCCGCCTTCCGCGTTTGATATTATTACAGGCTCTCCCCCCTCCATAACAGCCACCGCGGAAAACGTGGTACCCAAATCGATTCCTATAACCTTTGCCATGTTTTTCCTCCTGTATTACGGGATACCCCTGCCGGAGTAATCCGTGTTGTTTTCTTATTTACTCCCCGTTACCAACCACCACTTTACTTGGTCTGAGGACTCTGTCGTGAAATAAATAACCTTTCTCTATTTCTTCAATAACTATCCCTTCCGCACCGCTATCCTGACGCAGGGCTTCATGCAGGTTAGGATCAAAAGGTTCGCCAAGCGCCCGGATAGCAATAACACCCTGAGCCTCAAGCTCAGCCGAAGCTTTATTGCTTATCAACCTGATTCCGTCCACCCAGCCATCTTCGGCAAATACAGGCGGCACCGAAGCCAGAGCCCGTTCGAGGTCATCAATAACGGGAAGCAAACTGAGTATAAGTCCGGAGTTTGCCAGTCTTCTTCTCTCTTCGGCTTCCTGCTCGCTACGCCGTTTGTAGTTTATAAAATCAGCCTGAGCCCTCTGCCAGCTGGCCAGATAGTTTTCGGCTTTTTCTTTTTCTTCGGTTAGCTCTTTCTTAATCGATTCAATATCATCGGCTTCGGCAGCCTCAGTATTTAGTTCATCTGTTATCTCTTCTTCGGTCATCTATGTACAATTCCTCTTTATTCGATATTATCAGTTCCGGTATCATCCGGAATCTGCCTGCCATACAGCCTGGCTACAAGCCTGCCTAATACATCCGAGATGTAATCCACCGTGGCAATCGTGCGACCGTAAGGCATACGTGTAGGTCCGATTACAGATACAGTACCTTCCGCCTCATCCGGCAGACCGTACTGGCTGATAACCACGCTGTAGTCCTTTATGGAATCGGCGCCGTTCTCACTGCCAATAATTACCTGTACTCCCCTGCTTCTCAAACCCGAAGGTACAATGTTCTTCACCAGATTCCTCTGCTCGATTAACTCGGTAAGAGCCTGTGAGAGAATATGATTCCTGGCAAGTTCAGGCTGGTTAAGAGTGAAATGGAGGCCGTCCAGATAAGGACCTTCGTATTCCTGGTTATCCTCGGTTTCCATCAGTTTCATAATACAGTCGCATATCTGCTTCTCGATATCCGTTGTTTTTTCTTTCAGCGCTTTAATCTTTTTTCCGGTCAGACCGCTATACTTTTCATTTAACTTGGCTGACAGCACGGTCAGTTCGGCCTGAGTTACCAACTGGTCGAAATTAATCAGCTTCTGCCGTACTTTTGCTCCTTCCAAAACAAGTACAACCAGCGCCATATTATCCTGAAGGCTGACCAGTTCCACATGCTTGAAGGTGCAGGACTCTGTCGAGGGTACGGTAACCACGGCTACATTCTGCACCATCTGAGCCGTCAGCGTAGCCGCCAGATTCAACCACGCGCTTATTTCCTGTTCCACCTGGTGGAACAGATGGTTGACAAGACGTTGCTCATCCAGAGGGAACCTGACCTCACCGAGGGTCGACACATAGCTGCGATATCCCTTATCAAGAGGAATACTTCCCGCCGATGTGTGCGGACGGGTAATATATCCTTCATGCTCCAGCAGCACCATCTCGTTTCTTATTGTAGCCGAGCTTACATTAAGCTCCGAATCTCTGGTTATGCTGTGCGAGGGTACCGGGGTAGCCTTTGCGATATACTGCCCCACAATCGACTTCAATATCGTCTGCGCCCTTGGCGATAACATAAGATTCCTCCATAATTAGCAGTCTAAGGCTTAGACTGCTAATTTACTAATTAATTTTTAGCACTTCTGGCAGCCGTTTGTCAAGAGTATTAATCACATCCGGTGGATTTATTGACCGTCAGGCTCGCCTGTGATATATTTAGGCTTAAGAATATGGATATTAACTGGCTTGGTCATTCATGCTTCAGAATCAAGGGCAGTCGTGCTACTCTGATTACCGACCCCTACTCTCCTGACCTCGGTTATTCTCTCGGAAAACAGGAAGCCCGTATTGTAACGGTCAGCCACCAGCACTCCGGACATTCATATACCGAGGGTATCAAAGGCAATCCCAGAATAATTGCCGGACCCGGCGAATACGAAATCAGTGGTGTCCTTATCATAGGAATCCGGACTTATCACGATGCCGAAAAAGGTGAGAAGAGGGGTAAGAACACCGTCTATGTTATACAGATAGACGAAATGACTGTCTGTCACCTGGGAGACCTCGGTCATTCTCTTACTTCGGAACAGATGGAAGATATGGAAAATATCGATATACTGCTGCTGCCGGTCGGCGGTGTTTCCACAATAGATGCCGTTAAAGCAACCGAGGTCGTACGCCAGCTCGAGCCTAAAGCGATTATCCCGATGCACTACAAGACCGATGCTATCAAGAAGGGACTTCAACCTGTAGACCCGTTTCTTAAAGAGATGGGAATAAAGAGTATAGAACCACAGCAGAAAGTCTCTTTCAGTAAATCTAACCTCCCCACCAACATGCAGGTCTTTCTCCTCGACTATTAGGGAAAGCCAGCCTTAATACTACACACTCCAGAGGCTAATATAGTCCGTTTACGTGCCGATAATAGAATTCCCTGTTGCATCACGTTATGTCGTCTGAATTTGCGAATTACGGCTTCTCAGACGATTTCACGGACACCTGTGAGACGGGCAGGAGGCTTTGGGGGTATAGCGAAGAACGCAATCACCGTAGCACAGGAAAGTAGTATACCCAGCACCGTAAAAGCGGTCATATAATTCCCGGTAGTGTCATATACCCAGCCGAAGTATATCGGCGCCGCCATTCCCACAGGCATCATTATCATAGCCGAAGCGCCGGCTATGGAACCAAGGGCTTTCCTGCCGAAATACCGCCCCCGTATCGGGTTCATCAGGCCGAGTATCATACCTGCGCCAAGACCGAAGAGTATAAAGAAAACATATATCATAGAGAGTGTCTGTTTCCACAGGAACAGGAGCACACCCGAAGCTTCCAGGAAATAGGCTGCCATGATAAGAAACCGCAGCCTGTTTTTCCTGACCCTGTCCGCCAGAAATCCACCTACAAATCTCATCGGGAGTCCTATTCCTATCATAAGCGAAAGCATACCGGCTGCAACCACCTCATCTACCCCGCTATCTGTCAGGAACGGTACGATGTGAATATAAAGAGGAGGGCCGGCAAGACCGTTGCAGGCTGCCGCCGCCAGCAGCAACCAGTATGAAGGCGTCCGCATCGCCTGGCGGAGAGTAAATTCCATCTCTTCAACCTGAGCGGCATACTCGACACCCTTTTCCAGTATTGCATCTGTATCCGTTGTCTCCTCGTCCAGCCTCGCTCCGTCAGGCATCAGACCATAATACTCGGGACGGCGGTCTTTCATACAGAACCAGGCGAGAGGCAGCCCGACAACCGCCATAACAGCTCCGCCGATTATACAGGCAATACGCCAGTCCTGGACTTCTATCAGCAGGGCGATAAGCGGCAGCAGTATTACTCCACCGAGTCCGGAAAGCACCCATTTAATACTTACAGCCGAACCCCTTTTTCTGACGAACCAGTTCGCGATAGCCGTATCCATCGGCACGGCGGTAGCGATATTAATACCCGAACCCAGTAATACTCCCCAGAGAACCAGGAAAGCCCATAAAGAATCGACGAAGTACATAAGCATAAGACTAAGGCTAATCATGAACACTCCGAGAAGTACAATGCGCCTGGGACCGTACTTATCGGTTATCCATCCTGCCAGAGGCGCCTCGAAACCGCCCTGCAATCTGCCGATTGAAGCCGGAATCGAGGTCACCGTGCGGTTGAATCCCAGTTCTAGAGAAATAGGCTTGAACAGCGCTGAAAAACCGAAAGTGTAGAAACCGTGTCCCCACAGCGATAAAAGCCCTCCGGTAAGGACCGTCCACCAGCCGAAAAATACCTTTTGAGACCTTTTATTACCGGTCAAAACAGCCCCTTTCCCGCATCAGAGGATGCTTCAGGGAGACACCACTTTCGGTGGTGAAAGTATATACCTGTAGATGAATATTTTCAAATCAGCTTCTGTAAGGTGGCAGCCTGAACTGTAAGATGGTAAGATAAAACAGTCACCCCATCGGGAGGAAAGGTATTGCAGATTAAGTTAAAATTCCTCGGAGGAGCCGGCAATGTTACGGGAGCCCGGTATCTCCTGGAGGTCAACGGGAAAAAAATACTGGTGGACTGCGGCCTGTATCAGGAGAGAGACCTGAAAAGCAGGAACTGGGAACCGTTTACGGTCCCGCCTTCTTCAATAGATGCCGTATTGCTTACTCACGCCCACCTCGACCACTGCGGACTGATTCCAAAGTTTGTCAGGGAAGGTTTTAAAGGCAATATCTATGCCACAGAAGCAACTACGGATATATCGAAGATAATACTCCTCGATTCGGCGCACATCCAGGAAGAAGACGCCGCATATAAGAGAAGGAGACATGAGAAGGAAAATAGAAAATCTCCGTACCCGGAACTACCTCTTTATACTCAGGAAGATGCCGAAGCGTCTTTCCCTTTGTTTTCACCTGTGGAGTACAGAGAGCCTGTACCACTCGGTGAAGGTATCACTGCCGGATTCTATGATGCCGGGCACGTCCTCGGCTCTTCGATGATAAAAATCATAATCAGAGGAGATGGAGAGTCCAGGACAATACTGTTTTCCGGTGATGTGGGAAGGTGGGACAAGCCGATTCTGGAAGACCCCAGCGTTTTTACGGAAATAGATTATGTTGTTACCGAGTCTACTTATGGTGACAGGGTGCATAAAGACTCGGCTGATATAAATGACAGCCTTGCCGAAGTGATAAACTGGACATGGCAGGCAGGTGGCAACATCGTGGTACCCAGTTTTGCTTTACAGCGCAGCCAGGAAATTCTGTATCATATGAACCAGTTACTGATAAAGGACCGGATTCCGCATATAATGGTATTCCTGGACAGCCCGATGGCTTCACGTATCACGGAAGTATTTAAGAACCACGGCGACCTTTTCGATGAGGAGATGTCCCGCCTGGTGGGACAGGGTAAATCGCCCTTCGAGTTCCCCGGGTTTAAGATGGTCCAGACAGTTGACGAATCGAAATCGTTGAACTACATTAAATCGACAATAATGATAATAGCCGGCTCAGGAATGTGCACCGGGGGCAGGGTCAAGCATCACCTGGTAACAAATATTCACAGACCGGAAAGCACGATTCTGTTCGTCGGCTACCAGGCGATAGGCACGCTGGGCAGAATAATCGTTGACGGAGCCAAAGAGGTAAGAATACTCGGACAGCAGTACCCGGTACGCGCCAGGATTGCCCAGATAGGCGGTTTTTCAGCCCACGCCGATAGAAACGAGCTCCTCAAATGGATTACACATCTCAATAGTTCTCCGAAACAGGTGTTCGTCGTCCATGGAGAAGTTAAAGCAGCTAAGAAATTCGGTCAGTTCCTGCATAAAAAAACAGGCTGGGAAGTAAGCATTCCGGAGTACGGTACAGAAACGATTTTGAATTGAAGAAGATAATAACGGATACCGGTGCCTGAAAGGAGGGCATTATGCCACAGGGATATGAAATAAACGACCTTGCAAAAGAAGAATCCTGGCGGATGTTCCGGATAATAGGAGAAATGGTGGAAGGTTTCGATACATTAACCGGAATCGAACCGGCAGTGACCATTTACGGCTCGGCAAGACTTGCAGCAACTGAAAAATTATATGCGGATACGGAAAAAATCGCTTTCCAGCTCGGAGAGTTGGGATTTTCGATTATTACCGGCGGCGGGCCGGGTGTAATGGAAGCGGCGAATAAAGGTGCGCTTAGAGCCGGAACTGCCTCGGTGGGGCTTAATATAGAGCTCCCTGAAGAGCAGATATGCAACAACTTTACGACTACATCGGTCACTTTTCACCATTTCTTTGTGCGTAAAGTGATGCTGGTAAAATACGCCATCGCTTTCGTAATAATCCCGGGAGGAATGGGAACACTCGATGAACTGAGCGAGGTAATAACACTGATGCAGACGCTGAAGATAAAGCCTTTCCCGGTTGTGTTGTATGACAGTACCTACTGGAAAGGATTCCTCGACTGGTTGAGGAACACTACTCTGGAGAGGAAATTCATCTCCGAGGAAGACTTCAATCTGCTGAGAGTCTGCGACCAGCCCGAAGAAGCAGTTGAAATAGTACAAAACTGGTACACCAAACAGGAGGTGATGGGAAGGAGGGCCGTCCTCAGGCAAGGCCGGGATGAACTCTAGGCAGTCACACCCTGTTTATCCGCGTCACCATCACCAGTAGTGTAACCACCAGCAGGACTATTATCAGTAGAAGTACGCCGCCCAGATAAAACACCCGGTCTTCCGGGAACTGCCGGACTTCCTGTACCTGTGACGGTTGTTCTTCAGATTTCGTCTTCGATATGGGAGGAGAGTCCGACTGAGATTGAAGAGCCGGGAATGCCGGCACTATCGATGACATCAGAGATTCCGATGAAGGAGGTATCTCGGCGACCTCCGACCCGGTAGAAAAAATGCCGACCGAACTCCAGTCACTTAAACTGCCTGACCCTCTGGCTCTGACCTTCCAATAGTAGGTTGTGTTATAGTCCAGACTGACATCGCTCTGCCAGGCCGTTGCCGGCAGAGCGAACTCATCCGTTCTGATTATAACCGGATTTGAAAATGCCGCTTCACCGGATACCAGCAATTCGTAACTTTCAGCTCCGGATAGAGCGCTCCACTGAAATAAAGGCTTCAGTGAGATATCCGTATCACCGGCCTTTGGAATCAGCGGTACAGGAGCATAAATACTGTTGCCGAGAGCAGTATTAAACGACCACCTTTCAGACCATCTGCTCAATACGGGTTGGGTCGCTCTGACCCGCCAGTAATAGGTAGTATCCAGGTCGAGGTCGGGCAGCATTACCGAGCTTGCAGCCGTGGTGCCTTCGAAATCCGTTGGAACCGATGAGAAATCGGTGTCGCTATCTATCTGCCACTCGTACTGTGTAGCCCCATCGAGTGACTCCCAGTTGAGCAGCGGTCCCTTTATCCCGGTCCACCGAGCTTCATTAAGAGGTGAAATAAGGTTAACCTTTTCATAAAGAGTATCGGCATAAGTCATCAGTCTGGTGTTGTATGTATCCACCGACCATAACCGGTTACCCCTCTGCCATAGTCCGCTGAGTGTAGCATCATCGGCAAGCCCGCGGATTACCGTCTCAAAGGTCGGCCCCAGTGAGTATGCCGGATTGAGCGAACGCTCTATTCCACCTTCTTCATCGGCGGCATTTACAGACTGAGTGTTCACAGCATACAGCGGGCTATCTTCCGATACCACGACCTGTCCCAGGACGCCACCAGACGGAAGATTAGCATCCACCCGCTCCCATGTGGTACTCGTGCTTATTTTATAGCGGTACACGCCCTTATCAGTGGAATCACTGACAGCGTATACTATACTATTCTCAGCGAAATTCGAATCGAAAGTAACGTAAACCGAACCTTCGAGCGGAGCCGATGTGGCATCCGGCGGTAACGGCTTGAATATGGTGCCGTTGTCAGTCGAATAATATACCCAGCCATTCGTGTTACCCGCCAGAATGGTTT
>CAZIYN010000018.1:12081-16506 GCA_964543495.1 uncultured Dehalococcoidales bacterium
GGTTTTATCTTCCTTATAATCCGGAGAAACGGCGAGCGATGCCAACGGCTGACTGCCCACCGTCGTCCCTTCCAGGAATGACAGCCCTCCGTTCACCGTGAAACAGATACTACCGGCGGTACCGTTATAACTACCGAGCACCAGTGTGCCGTTACTTAATACCGACCATACATCGATATCATCCGGTATGTTTAATATACGAAAAGTCTGACCGTTATCGACCGATTTCAGTATTACCGGGCTGCTGTTTCTGGTGCCTGATATATATAATACCTCTCCGGAACTACCGTATTCCGGAGAAAGCTCTACCAGGCTGAGATTGTCGATATTATCCAGAGTGCTTGAAAATACCCTCTCCCACCGCTCTTCACTCTCCATACATCTCCATACACTATACTCCGTGTTCACTCCGCAGAAAGAAATCATGAATATGGCATCGTCCTGACTGGTAGCCGGAGATACTGCTGCATCAAGAATTCCTCCGCTCATCCCGGTATCAATCATAGAGACCTGGTTCCAGGTGATACCGCCGTCCCGGGTAACTGAAAAAGCACTCTCCACACCGCTCGTGGCGGCATAAGCAGTACCGTTTTCTTCAAAACCAGGCATTATGATGATGCCGGTAACAGACTGTCCCGTAGGCTCTTTTACACTCCTTTTCCAGGTAACGCCATCATCCGTACTCCTGTAGACCGTAGTGTCGCCGGCAGTACCTGCCAGCAGACTGGTATTCTCAGTATTTCCGGTAACCGCCAGCCCGGAGATACCGACGTCTTCGAGACCATATGCGGCTCCGACATTGAGCTCTACAGCAACCGAATTATCAGGCGCACCGGCTCCATATATTTTGTAAATGTCACCTTCGCTGCTCGCCGAACTTACAGCAAGGTAAAGTGCATAGCCTTCGGAGGTGGCACTATAATCACCAGGAAAAGCGATTGAAGCGGTTAAAGGCACCAGGTCATCGATAACAGCATCGCCCTGGACCTGTCCCCAGGCTCCCGTATCTATCCTGCTCCGGATGAGGGTATCCTGTTCATCGGTTACCACGGCTATAATCTGCCTGTCTACCGTATAACGGGGTGAATACGCAATCTCACAGACGTCATAATTGCCGATGTTCGTATCAAGCCAGCCCGATACGGGTGCTCCTTCATCGAGGATATAAACTCCCCCGTATTCCGAAGCATCGCCGTCTCTCGTCCCTGCAACAATTACGTTGTTTCCATCATCATGGACGACATCGATGCAGGATATAGTAATATTTCCGGTACCGGCTCCACCCGGAGCTTGCAGAAATCTTGTGAAACCGCTTGCGTCATCAGCGGACTTGAAAATATCTGATTCGGTAGCGTAATAGATTTCACCGGTACCGGGGACTGCCGCTATATCGATAATGGTATCGTTCACGCCAGCTACGGAGTACCACCGGTAACCCGCGCCGGTGGACCTGAAAAGTGTATTACCGGTTGCTGAAGGGTTGGCATAACAATAAAGAGTCCCGTCTGAGGTAACGGTAAGGTGTTTAATATCGGAGCCGCCGGCCAGTACCCATCCACCTGATTCTCCACCGAGCGGAATATCCACAGCAGACCACTTCACTTCATCCGGGGCCGCACCGGCAATATCGGGAGGATATATCAGGTAAGAAAAGACAGGTAATACGGTCAGTAATAAGACCGCCAGGGATAATTCCGGTTTAAGGAAGAAATGACATATGCCGCTTCTTTTCGTCACACGGCGAATTGTAACCTTACTTTACAAATATGTCAATTGTAATGTTTGTTACATATGAAGAAGCATATAAACAACCTAGTATACGGTCACGGTGTTATAATATATTCAGCGATGTATACAGGCTCAGCGTTATCGTGCTTCATCGAGAACGAGCTTCGGGCCCTGAGGAGTATCGTCCACATCCAGTATAATACCCTCGAGCTTTAAGGCAAGTCCACTCTCGACGACGAGTACTCTCGAACCCTGGTATTCGATTACATTGTCTCCGGGAAGCTCTATATCTATTCCAAGACCTATCTGCCCGCGGTCGCCGGATGTCAATCTCAGACGCGCCTGCGGCATGTCGACCTTATCGAAGAGTATCTTCCTGAGTTCTCTCTTTGCGCGCTCCGTTACATCTATCATTATCCTTCACCCGTAATTCAAATGAAAACATAAAAGCCTGCATGTTTGAAGTCTCAGGAGGATAACTCCCTGATTCCCAACGGGTCGGTTTGTATGCTAAAAGGCTCATCCGCCCGTTGTAAAGGCAATTACACAGAATACCGGACATATCTATAAAAAAAGGGAGGTCACCTTTCGGTGACCTCCCTCTGGTTCTTGTTGGGTAGATTACCCTTCAAGTCAAAACCAGTGTGCTTTTTAGGCTACGCGTCTGGTTCGAACAATCAGGACAATCAGCGCGATAATCAGTATCGCACCAACACCGACAATCACCCAGAGCAGGTAGGTCGGGATTACCGGTGCAGAAGTGACCGGTACCTTAACGACCTCAACTCTTGTCTCACCCGGCTCTGTAATGACAACCGGTTCGGGTTCTTCCTCAACTACCGGTTCAGCCATGGTGGTGAATACACCGGTTACCCATGGACCGGCAGGAGTAACCCAGCTCCTACCAACCAGATACGGTTCGGCGGTTACGCCTCTCACTCTCCAGTAGTAGGTGGTTGAGTACTTCAGAGCGTTATCAGCACCGACTGCGTAGAACGGATTATCAACGTTTGCACTCCACTCGAGGATAGCGAACGTCGGGTCCTCGGATACGGCAATCTCGTACTTGATTGCTCCTTCGTATTCAGCCCAGGTGAAGGTAGGTGTGGTTGAAACATCAGCAGCTCCAACATCCGGACCGGAGACCGCGAACGGCTCATCCAGTGAATCAATCGTGAAGCTGCGGGTCGCGGACCACGGGCTGTTAAGAGGTGTGGTGGTCCTGACACGCCAGTAGTAAGTACTTCCTGGCAGGTAATTAACCAGTCCGTCACCGTCATTGACGGCAGGACCGACTACCCTGGCAATAGTATCCTCGGTGAAAGTATCGGATGTAGGAGCACCATCGCCATAGGCACCAGTGTGGACGATTGCATTGAAATCAGGATCGGTGGCAATCTGTAGGGTCGCCCTATCGATATCGGTATCGGAATAGCGATCAAATATGAAGGTGAGGTCATAGGCCTGACCGCTCTTGATATTAACTCCGACAGTCTCGCCATCAGCAGGTGAGGCTACAGTCGGGGCTGCCAGTGATACCGGATCGGTGAAGCTTTCCAGACAATTGTCATCGGTATCAATCGCCCATAGCTTGGGCTTACCGCCTGAGTACGATACCTTCATGGTATTGCGTCCGGCGCTGTAGATTTCACCACCCGAAGCATCGGAACTCCAGTCGGCATCGGTATATGGAGGAGCCACATCGGAAGCTGTTTCCAGAACCATTGACTGGAAGAAGTCACCATCTGAACCATTATTGGCCAGAACATAAACGACTCCTTGGCTCTGTGCTATACCGGTAACGGTATAACCAGAATCAACTGCTCCCCTGGTTCCAGGAGGTGCACCGCTTGCGGAGCCTCTCTTTATTGATGAGCCAATGCCGCCATACACAATGTTGTTGTCGGCATAACCATCATCAGGTGTAACCACGAGATTTCCGGTACCCCAGTCGCGGGACCTTGAGAATGTAGAACCACCGTCTTTCGAATAGGCCATGTAACCACTGGTATCACCAACCAGTACATCACCGTTCGAAGCGACGGTTATCATGTAAGGTGCCATACCTTCAGAGGGTTTCTTTCCGGAGCCCCAGCTTGCGCCGGCATTGGATGTCTTGGAGCAGGAATCGTCATCTACCGCGTAGACGACATCGGCACTCGCAACCGCAAGGTCCACAATAGTATCAGACCCGAAAGGATATATAGGTACGGACTTCCATGATTCCATACCAGCGTTCTTGCTGACCCAGACATTCTGAGTACCCAGCTGCGCTACATATACTGCAGTGTTGTCGTCGGGAGCCATGCGTACCAGTAATCCCTGACCGGCTGTCTGGTCTTTAAGAAGCAGGACTCTCTTCCATTTACCGGCTTGCTTTAACCAGAGGCTAACATCGTTATCCGTTGCCGCTGTCTGGGTTGACCAGTAAACAATGCTGCCATCTGCATTGACGTCATAGTCGATAAGTTCATCTGTGGCTTCAGCAATACTGGTATTGATTATTGCCACATCGTTGAACGAATAACCGTCATCAGTGGACATCGCAACAGCACCCTCGTCTCCACCGGCACTGGCAACAACAGCATCACCGGAGTAAACAACCGTGGTATTTACGGAACCACCGGGCTGCTTCAGGGTATTGGTCTTGGTCGCCTTCGGTACTGATGAAGTCGGGCTGAGCCACTGGTATACCAT
>CAZIYN010000019.1:0-16413 GCA_964543495.1 uncultured Dehalococcoidales bacterium
TGCCATTCCATTGATATCAGACATAATATCCATAGATGAGAGTGAGAGAGTACTATCTGCCGTATGGTATGGTGGGCAGTACTGGACTCGAACCAGTGACCTCTCGGATGTGAACCGAGTGCTCTGACCGACTGAGCTAACTGCCCGTATGCGGTGAACGACTTATATTTTAGTCCGTATAATCAAATCCTGTAAAGTCTAGATATCCTGATAACCGAGTGTGGAGAGGTGCTTTATCCTCTTCAGCATATTGGGGTGAGTGGTAAAAAGTTCCATCATTTTATCGGAGGTTCCCAGCTTTACTTCTTTCTGGCGGAGGTCCATCAGCTCCATGGCGTCGATAGTGCCGCTCATATCCTGGTCTACCTGCGATAGCTCTTTTACCTCGTACCAGGAGCGGGAGGGGTCATTCAGGAAAAACGCTCGTACTCCCTCCACCTCCTTCATTTCCTCTTTTCCTTTGAAACGGGCATTTCCGTATACGAGCTTATACAGGGCGGTTGCCAGGTGGTGCGGTTCGTTACCAAGCTCGACACTGCCTAAGTCGGCGTAATACTCTCTTATCCGGGAGCCGTACAGTACCAGGAGGTTGGTGATGAAGTAGAGAAGAAATGCACCCATACCTATAAGAGCGGCGTAGCTGCCGCCCTGGCGGCGTCCGCCGAAGGCTCCTCTGAACATCATACTGAGGGCAATCCAGTACATAATCATCGGTATGGCAGAAATCAGGGTAATAATCGCCATATCGCGGTGTTTGATGTGCGACATTTCGTGGCCGAGTACGGCTCTCAGTTCCTCCCGTTTCAGCAGGCCCAGGATTCCTCTGGTAACGCAGATTCTCCCGTCCCGTTGCGTCCTTCCGAAGGCAAATGCATTCGGGATATTCAGTTCAGATATCCCTACCTTGGGTTTCGGCAACCTGGCTTCCTCGGCGAGTTCGGCTACCATCCGGTGGAGCTCGGGGGCTTCTTTCTCGGTAACCCACTTAACTTTCATCGACCAGCTGACTATCGAGGGCCCGATCAGGTACTGGAGGCCGAGAAAAACGATGGCGAGGATTATATATGCCATCGGACCGCCGGAGCCTGTAAGTTCTCCGATGCCCACGAATACTCCGTAAAGAATTCCGAATAGTAGAGCTACGAGTAAAAACATCCTGGTCTGAAGCCACATTTTTATATCCTTATACAGTGCAGATACTTCAGTCTAATAATACAATCAGACAGTGTGATGGGGCAACAGTGTGGATAAAACTGATGCGGTGGGATTATTACTGTCAGGAGGCGTCCTGTCTGCTCATGAGTTCGTCTGTGGAAAGGTTAAGCTTGATGAGGTCTTCTGTCGATTCGGCTATATCGTCTAAAGAAAACATGATATCCTTGTCGGGTGGCTGTTTGTATATCATGCACTTCCTGACTTCACCGCTCCAGGTATCACGCATCACGTAATCTATATTTCCGAGCGACTCTCCGTTTTTATCCGTTACGGCGGTGCCGATTTGCAGTTCCATAAATCTCACTGAGCCTCTAAATAAAAAATTGAACTGGAGGATAGTCCAGTTCAATCGGGGGCATTGTAACACGGCGTATCTATTTATGCAAGTTTACGGGAAGCAACGTCGGTCATCGTCTTTGTTTTAATAAAGAAGCTTGCCTGTGGTAAAATTATGCTACAGCTGTATCTGCATGTGGGAAAATCGCTGCGGTTAGAAACTGTAATATCTGTTGAGGTGCGTGGAAAGAATGGCAAAACGGAAGAAAGCGGAAACTATCGGCGAACTTAAGGCATCCGGTTATAAGCCGGTTTCTATCAGAGAAGAAATGAGGCGTAATCTGATTGCAGCTTTGAAAAAGGGAGAAAAGATATTCCCCGGAATAATAGGATTTGATGATACCGTTCTTCCTCAGATTATCAATGCCGTAATCTCGGGACAGGATATCATTTTCCTGGGCGAGCGCGGGCAGGCAAAATCGAGGATTATGAGACTGATGGTTAACCTGCTGGACGAGGAGATTCCGGTAATCAAAGGCTGTGAAATCAATGATGACCCGTTCAATCCTATCTGCCGGGGCTGCCGTGAGAAGATTGAAAACGATGGCGACGATACCGAGATAGTCTGGATGCTGCGTGAAGAACGCTACGGCGAAAAACTTGCCACGCCGGACATCGCCATTAACGATTTAATCGGCGATGTCGACCCGATTAAGGTCGCGGAGGGCAGATACCTCTCAGACGAACTGACCATTCACTACGGCCTTATTC
Organism: uncultured Dehalococcoidales bacterium; assembly: GCA_964543495.1. Taxonomy (GTDB): domain Bacteria; phylum Chloroflexota; class Dehalococcoidia; order Dehalococcoidales; family UBA2162; genus CAYVOV01. The sequence goes on from CAZIYN010000019.1 coordinate 2,263, forward strand.
CGAGGGCGAACCGCGGTATCTTCTGTATAAATGAGCTGCCCGACCTGCCCGAAAGGCTGCAGGTGGGACTCTTCAACCTTATGGAAGAGGGAGACGTGCAGATAAGGGGATACCGTGTCCGGCTTCCCCTTGACGTGCTCCTTGTTGCCAGCGCCAATCCGGAAGATTACACTAACCGCGGCAGGATTATTACTCCTCTTAAAGACAGATATGGAGCCCAGGTTAAGACCCACTACCCGAACACTCTCGAGGACGAAATTACCATCGTTGAAGCGGAAAGGCGTCACTTTACCGATGAAGCTATGGAATACTACGTTCCGCAGTATATTAAGGAAATCATCGCCGAGATTACTCACCTTGCCCGGATGAGCCCGGATATCAACCAGCGCTCCGGGGTGAGCGTAAGGACCTCGATTGCCAACTACGAGACCGTACTCAGCAACGCTATCAGAAGATCGGTAACGATAGGAGAGAAGCTGGCAGTCCCGCGTATATCCGACCTCCCGTATATTCAGGCTTCTACGAGCGGTAAGATAGAGCTTGAGAGTTTCGAGGAAACAAAAGAAGATAAGGTCATCGGTGACCTCATCAAGAGGGCGGTACTTCACATATTCAACAGGTATTATGACGTTGATGAGTTTGCGGAAGTAGTCGTCCAGTTTAGCGGAGGCTTCAGCGTGGAGACATCGGAGTCGATGTCAGCGAAGTCGTATATCCGCATCGCCAAGGAAATGATTGGTATAACCGATATGACCAACAGGGTAGTCGACTCGGAAAGGCCGGAAGAGATGGCCGCTGCCATGGAGTTCATACTGGAAGGACTTCACCTCAATAAGAAACTGAACAAGTCCAGGAGCGACGGTAAAACCGTATACAGGATGTAGAGATGAAATCGTATCGTTATTCCGAATGGGACGGAAGCCAGGACATATTCGACCTCAATCCTGACAGGCTGATGGACGAGCTTGAAAAGCACATAATGTCCTACGGCGACCTCGATTATGCCCTGCGTCTTATGCAGAGGCAGGGTCTCAGGGATGAGCAGGGAAGGAGGCTTCCCAGCCTGCAGGAACTGCTTCAACGACTTCGCCGGCAGAAGCAGCAGCAGCTTGACAAGTATAACCTGGATTCGGTTATGGATGACATCCGCGAAAGGCTGGAGAACATTCTCGATACCGAGCGGAGTGGCATCCAGGAAAAGCTGGATGATGCCAGGACAAAAGCCGAAGACGAGTCCGGGGACCTGGATCCGGAGGTAATGCAGAGACTCCTGAAAAATATAGAAGACAGGGCAAAGCAGAACCTGGAGAAACTTGATAGTCTGCCGCCTGATGTCGGCGGCCAAATCAGGGAACTGACCGATTACGATTTCATGGATGAGGACGCAAGGAACCAGTTTAAAGAGCTGATGGATATGCTCAAAAAGCAGGCAATGGAATCATACGGCAGGGAAATGATGCAGCAGATGAAGAATATTGACCCGGCTGCCCTTGCCGGTATGAGACATATGATAGAGGCCCTCAACCAGTTATTGGAGCAAAGGATGAGGGGAGAAGAGCCCGATTTCGATAAGTTTATGGAAGAGTTCGGCGATTACTTCGGCCCGAACCCGCCGAAAGACCTGGATGAACTTATGCAGCGGCTTCAGGACCAGATAGCGCAGGCCCAGTCGCTGCTTGACAGTCTTTCTCCCGAGGACAGACAAGAACTTCAGGACTTGATGCAGTCGATGCTGGATGAATCAACCCAGATGGAACTGGCAAAGATGTCGGCTTATCTTGACAGACTAATGCCCAGAAGCCGGCAGCGCCGTCAATACCCGTTCACCGGCGATGAAGCCCTCGATTTTAACGAAGCCTTGAAGCTAATGGAACAGCTGCAGCAAATGGACAGGCTGGAAACCCAGTTGCGGGACTCCCAGTACAGTCGTTCTCTGGACGACATCAACGAAGACCTGCTCAGGCGTGTACTCGGTGAAGAAGCGGCCGAAGACCTTGAAAGGCTGCGTGCCATTACCAAGGTGCTCGAAGATGCCGGTTACATACGTATGAAAGACGGCAGGTACGAACTGACTCCGCGCGGAATGAGGAAAATAGGACAGAAAGCTCTCGAAGATATATTCGCACAGTTGAAAAAAGACAGGATAGGCGGTCACAATCTTAACCTGAGAGGCTACGGCGGCGAAAGAATACCGGAAACGAAGCCCTATGAATACGGCGATGATTTCCAGGTGCATTTACAGAAATCGATAATGAATGCAATCCACCGGCAGCCCGGTATCAGCCCGCCGGTGAAAATGACTACCGACGACTTCGAAATTTACAGACAGGAAGAGATGACTCGTACTTCCACCGTACTCCTGCTGGATATGAGTCTTTCAATGCCCATGCGCGGCAATTTCGAGGCTGCGAAAAGGGTGACCCTTGCTCTGGATGGTCTTATCAGGAGCCAGTATCCCAAAGACAGCCTTCATATAGTGGGTTTCTCCAGCTACGCACGCGAGATAAAGAAGAAAGATGTCACTTATATGAACTGGGACGATTTCGACCCTTATACGAATATGCAGCACGGACTGGCAACCGCCAGGAAACTGCTGGACAGAGACAGGAGCGCCAACAAGCAGATAATACTGATAACCGACGGCGAACCTACGGCGCATTTCGAGGACGGGCGTCTCTTTTTCCAGTACCCACCCACGATGCGGACGATGCAGCTCACGCTCAGGGAAGCCAGGAGATGCACCCAGAAGGGTATCACCATCAATACATTTATGCTGGATACCGGCAGGTTCGTCGGGGCTTTCGTTACCCAGATGGCAAAAATGAACAAAGGACGAGTTTTTTACACCAGTGCCGATAACCTCGGCGAATACCTGCTTGTAGACTATCTTTCCAACAAGAAGAAGAAACTGTAAGCTGCCTTTACCGCGTTACCATCTCCATAAATACTTGTCCAGGTCTACCTCATAGTTATCCGAAACTTTAACGCCTTCCTGTTCAAGCAGGTGTTTCTGGTACTCTTTGCCGTCGGGTTCGGTCACCGAAAGTGTCCCCTTAGAATTAACCACCCGGTACCAGGGCAGGTCGTATTTCATCGTCATGGAGTGGAGTGTCCATGATACCTGCCTGGCACCTCTCGGGTTTCCCGCCAGTCCGGCTATAAGCCCGTAGGTGCAGACTCTGCCTTCGGGGATACTCCTGATTACGTTCATTATATTTTCAGTAAATTCGCTATGCGGCATTTTTCTCCGTTCTATATAGGTGTTTTCAATAATAGGAGAATCAATTATAAAAAGCAATGTAAATCTGTTTTAACCTCACCCCCGGTTACGAAATGCCCCTCCCCACTTTATATCTATACCCACCCTCCGCCCATAATGTACTTAGAGAGGGGGCAACGCTCCCCTCTCTAAAACTCTCCCCCTTTGAGTTATCATTACCTGCCAATTACTTGTGTTTGCAAAATAAGGGCTGGAAGTACAATATCGGGTGTGAAGAGGGGGCGAAGCCCCCTCTTCCAAAAATCCATTTCCCCCTTCCCCTTTCTGAGGGGAAGGGGGATACAGGGGGATAGGGTTTTGAGCATGAAAAAAATATCAAGCGGATATATATAAATGGATGTGAGGGGGATTCATCACTGCTTCTTATATTATGAGTTAAACACATCACATATAAAGTTGATTTGTTTTATTTAGAGATAGTATGATATATGCGCACTTCTTTGGAGAAATTACACGAATTTTCCGGTAAATAGAAAGGAGGGAAAGATGGATTTCTCTTTATCACAAGAAGAAGAAGCTTTCCGTAAAGAAGTGAGCGACTGGCTTGATGAGAACATGAAAGATATGCCGCTGTGGGTCGGCAACCGGAGCGTACTGAGCCCGGAAATGGAATCCGAGGAGCAGCTCCAGTTCACCAGAGCGTGGCATAAAAAGCTCTACGCCGCCGGTTACGTAGGCATCCACTGGCCGAAGGAGTACGGAGGACGAGGCGCCACCGTAATGGAGCAGGTTATCTTCAACGAGGAGATGGCGAAACACCGCGCTCCAATGGGCGCCGGCGGACTGGGAGTCGGCTGGGCCGGACCTACCATTATCGTGGCAGGTACCGAGGAACAGAAAAAGAGGTTCTTACCCAAGATTCTCAGCGGAGAAGAGGTCTGGTGCCAGGGATTCTCGGAGCCTGAAGCAGGTTCGGACCTGGCCAATGCTCAGACAAGGGCGGTTGAGGATGGCGATGATTACGTGGTGAACGGGCAGAAAGTATGGACTACAGGCGGGATGAGGGCCGACTGGGCTATTCTGCTGGCGAAGACGGAATTCAATCCGGAGACGCCGCGGCACAGGACTTTCAGCTACTTCCTGATGGACATGCACGCTCCCGGCGTGACTGTCAAACCTCTCCGTCAGATGACAGGCTATTCCGGATTCGGCGAAACGTTCATGGATAACGTGCGTATCCCGAAGAACATGATGGTAGGAGAGAAAAACAGGGGCTTTTATATCTCGATGAGTACTCTGGAATTCGAGAGGTCGAGTACCGGTACGGCAGTCGGCTTACAGAATACCATCAAGGATATTATCAAACTCATGCAGAAGACGGAGCGCAACGGTAAAAAACTCTCAGAAGACCCGGTAAGCAGGCAGAGAATCGCCCAGCAGTATATCGAGGCGAACGTGGTCAGATATATTGGTCTGCGAGCTTTGACACGCCAGCTCCGCGGTCAGACACCCGGTCCTGAGAGTGCGGTAGGCAGTCTTCTGAATGTCCAGAGCCTGCAGCGCTTGTGGGACTTTGCCATGAACATACAGGGACCGTACGGTCGATTAATGAGAGGTTCCAAGTATGCCATCGATCATGGTTATTTCACGCGTGGATTCCTTTCCTCGCGCGGTAATTCCCTGGCGACCGGTACTACTGAAATCAAAAAGAACGTAATCGCTCAGAGGACCCTGGGACTTCCCAGGCTGTATTAGCGGGTTAAAGAGGAAAGGGGTAAATCGAAATGAATTTCGAACTCGATGAAGAACAAATCATGCTAAAGACGATGGCTCGCGATTTCCTGGAGAATGAATGCGATAAGAAACATGTCCGGGCAATGATGGACGATGAGAAAGGATATTCTCCGGAACTCTGGAAGAAGATGGCTGACCTTGGATGGATGGGCCTGACCCTTCCTGAAAAATACGGCGGCAGTGAAATGACATTTCTGGACCTTTCCGTACTCCTGGAGGAATGCGGGAGAGCGTTACTGCCGGCCCCTTTGATGTCGACTGTCGTTCACTGCGCGCATCCGATTCTTGCCGCGGGAACGGAAGAGCAGAAACAGGAGTTCCTGCCGAAGATAGCCGCCGGCGAAATAATTATGACGCTGGCATTTACCGAGCCTAACGGCGGTATCGAGGCATCTGACATGACGGTTAAAGCCGAGGCATCGGGAGATAACTATGTAATTAACGGAACAAAACTCTTTGTCCCTGATGCTCATATAGCCGACTACTATCTCTGCGTTACCAGGACCTCGGACGGCGCCGATAAGGAAAAGGGGATTACTCTCTTCCTGGTGGACGCCAAGAGCGATGGTATTCAAGTTGAAGTCCTGAAAACAATGTCGGGTGAAAATCTCTGCGAGGTTGTTTTCAAAAACGTTAACGTACCTAAAGCCAATATTCTCGGCGAACCGGACAAAGGCTGGGAGATAATGAAGAGACTCAAGATTGAGGCTCAGATTGCTGAGTCCGCGTGGTCCTCGGGCGGCGCCCGATGGGCTCTCGAAGATACTATCGAGTACGCTAAAGAGAGAATTACCTTCGGCCATCCGATAGGCGCTTACCAGGCGGTCCAGCATAAACTGGCCGATATCGCCGTGGAAGTAGAGGGTTCAACCTCCATTATGTACTACGCATCCTGGTGTATCATGGAAGAACAGCCGGATATGGAGATAGCTGCCGCGATGTGCAAAGCCTGGTGCAGTGAAAGTTATAAACACGCCGTTTTCGACGGCGTCCAGCTTCACGGCGGCATCGGATATACCTGGGACCATGATATGCACCTATATTTCAAGAGGGCAAAGCACGGCGAGGTCACTTTCGGAGACGGCGACTACCACCGTGAAAGAGTCGCTCAGCTACTTAATGTCTAGAATGTGTAAAACAGCAGTATAAGGAGAATAATACTGGCACGGTTTAAATGTGCCAGTATTATTTTTTATTATCTTCGTTGTTTCTTCAGGTTATATTTTTATAGAGAAACTCCATGGCTATTGATGAGGTCCGCAGTATCTGCCAGAAACGGAGTGCCTTTAAACATCCCCAGGTTTACAAAGGTCTCAGTTCTTTCCACACTGGGAATAGTGGATAGTTCATTCGCCATGAAATTGGCGAACTCTTCCGATGACTGAGTAGCAACAACGGCTATGAGGTCGTATCTGCCTGTAACCCACCATAGCTGGCATACGGCGGGATTTTTTGATAGATTCGACTGTACTTTTTCCAGTTCCTCCATTTGGACCTGGATACCCACGATACTTATGAAGTTATAACCCAGCTCTTTTACGTTCGGCACGCCCGTTATCCTGAGACTATTTCTCTTCATAAGGCTTCTTATTCTCTTACGTACAGTGCCCTCGGTTACTTCAAACATCTTGCCCAAATCGGTAAAGCTCTGTCTACCATCGCTTTGTAACGCAAGTACCAGTTTTTTATCGAGTTCATCCATTACAGTACCTCACACATCGTACTTTTCATAAATTTATTAATATACAGAAAATATAACAAGGTGAAATATTTCCGATATATAACGATTATTCATAATTAACAGCTGATATGCGTAAAATTTCCTGACCTTCTTTACTAATATTATATAGGCGATTAATTTACGTATTCCGAAAATAGCACTAAAATTTATTTGACTGTTTACGAATTATACGTTAATTATTATTATATCACCTGATAAACGTAAAATATAGCGATAATTAGTATATATAAATGTATGCAAACGCGGAAGGAGCTGTTTTGAATGCAGATAGCCGATAAAATGACTGTTTTCAAAGCCTATGGTGGCCCGGCGATGAACCAGAAAATAGCGATTATGAAAGCCGGAGGCAGAGATGTGATAAACCTGGGTCTGGGTGACCCGGATATGCAGCCGCCGGGACGTTTACTGAAAGTCCTTAGAGAGGCTATTTCAGAACCGGCGAACCATCATTATCCGTCCGCATATCAATTAAAACCATTCTATGAAGCTATCGCCGGCTGGTATAAGCGACGTCACGGTGTTGAGGTTGATTCTGAATCGGAGATTTTGTATTCCCTGGGAGCTGCCGAGTCATTGTTTCATCTTAATAACTGCCTTATAAATCCGGGGGATACGGTTCTTGTACCCGACCCATCATATCCGTCATATGAAGCCGGAGTAAGAATTGCGGGGGGCAAGGTTGAATATTACCCGATGCTGGAAGAAAACGACTTTGTTCCCGATCTCGATGCCATACCGGCTGATGTGGCAAGAAAAGCAAAGATGATATGGGTCAACATACCCAACAATCCTACGGCTGCTACCGCCGGCGATAGATTCTTCATAATACTCATAGAATTCGCCAAAGAATTCGATGTATGGGTTATTAGCGACAACCCTTATATGGATATTTGTTTCGATGAGTACAGACCGCCCAGCTTTCTCAAATTCGCCGGCGCGAAAGAAGTTGGGGTGGAGCTTAATTCTATGTCTAAATCATTCAACGCCTGCGGATGGCGGGTAGGAATGCTCCTGGGGAATAAAGATATTATCGGAGCAATGGCGAAAATCAAATCACAGACAGACAGGGGATTGTATTATCCGCTTCAGGTAGCAACCATTGCTGCTCTGACCGGACCTATCGATTGGATGGAGGAACGCAACAAAATTTTCGCTGAGAGAAGAGATGTAGTAGTCGATGCCTGGAAGAAAATGGGACTGGCAATGATGAATCCGCGTGCCACTCCATATTGTTGGGGAAGAATTCCTGAAAAATATAAATCAGAGGAATTCTGTCTGGAGTTGCTTGACGAGCATAATGTATGGATGATACCGGGCTCCACTTACGGTAAGCAGGGAGAAGGATACGTTCGTATTTCTAATACTCAGCCGGTCGAACGTATTACTGAAGCTATGGAACGTGTTAAAAGCTTTATGGATTAAGTAATCACGAGACTTTGTGTTATATTTAAGATATTGACTAGGTATGGAGGCTGTAATGAAAATAACCAGACTGGATAAGACCGAAAAAACAAAGGTAAACATGGAAGGCGCCGAGGGTGCCTATAAGCAGGTACCCATTTCAAGAGATGATAAATCGCCTAATTTCTCTTTTCGAGTATTTACTCTCGAACCCGGCGGGCATACCCCATACCATACGCATCCGAATGAGCATATAAACTACTTAATCCAGGGAGATGCCGCAATAGTGACCGAAAGCGGCGAGGAGCTAGAGTTTAAAACAGGCGATTTTGCTCTGGTCCTTCCCGATGAAAAACACCAGTATAAGAACAAATCGGCAACAGAGCTGATGATTATGATTTGTGCCGTACCTAAAGAATACGAATGATTTGAAAAGACTTTACAACTGCTATTATCAGGTCGGCGGTGGCAAACCCGGTTAATTATTTGTGTGTAGTGTAACACTCATCATTTTTACTCTCCGGACACTATTATCTGTATTGTGAACAAGAAAATAATATGGTAACCATCTGCGTGAAAAAAGGAGATTCAAATGTTTAATCAACCTGTTGCCATCCTGGGAGGTGGATCCCAGGGGCATGCAATAGCTGCCGACCTGACACTGAGCGGATATAAAGTGAACTTATATGCACATCCGCAGTTCTCAAACACCTTAAAGCCCACTCTGGAAAAAGGGATAGTAGAACTGGAAGACAAGACAACAGGCCGCCGCGAGCAGGCCAGAATCCACAAGGTGACGACTGACATAGCAGAAGCTATAGACGATGTGAAGCTGATTCTCGAGGCTATTCCTTCCTACGGAGAAGACCTTTTCTTCAATACCATGATTCCCCACCTGAAGGACGGCCAGGTTGTTGCCATATGGGCAGACAATTTCGGCGCATTACGCCTGCGGAAACTCCTCAATGAACAGGCCCCCGGGACCGATATCACGATATACGGAATCAGCACCGTACCCTATGGAGCAAGGATGACAGGTCCGGCATCGGTCTGTACACCCATAGTCAAATCTCACGGACACACCTGGCTCGGAGAAAAAGCTTCGGAAGAGGTGCCCGTATATCCTCTCGTTTACTCGGCGCTACCGAGCAAACATATCGACGCGTCCTTCGAAGAATTTATGAAAATTTATCCTTTCTATTCTCCGACCAAGAATGTTCTCGTCTCGGCAATGCACAACGCCAACTTTATCGGGCATCCGATAGCGGCGGTGCTCAACGCGGGGCGTATTGAATACGCGTCCCAGTTCGCGAAGACCGAATTCCGCTTACACCAGGAAGCGCACACTCCGTCCGTCCAATTTGTGGAAGAGGCCGTTGCCGACGAGATAGCCGCGCTGGTAAAATCTCTGGGCGGCGAGACAACCGTACAGAGAACTCTATGTAAAGATTTGTTCGAGCGGGCTCAGGCTTTGAAGACCATTCTCGGGCCGATAACGCTTAAAGACAGGTATATTATCGAGGACGTGCCCTACGGCCTAGTACCGATGTCGCAGCTCGGGGGAAAGCTTGGGGTCGCCACACCGTTGATGAATGCCTTTGTTGAAATCGCTTCAGCCCTGAACCAGGAGGACTATTACCAGACCGGTCGGAATCTTGAATCTATGGGAGTAGCTGATTTAAACAAAGAGCAGATACTAGACCTGCTTGAGAATGAATCTGTGTAACAGCTTATAATTCCTGATAACGGAGGTAACAATTGGATTATCAAAAACCCCTCTCTGCAATAGACCAGAACCTTGACTTCCTGCTTGATACTTTACACCGTCTGGTTTCTGTAAACACAACAGTCCCACCCGGGGCTAACTACGATAAAATCTGTGACGTTATGGAGCCGATTTATAAGTCCTTTGGCTTCAAGACGGAAAGAGTGCTCGTTCCCATGAAAAAACTTGCGGGATTGCCGCTGTCCCTGGAAGGAGACCGGGTAAATCTTGTGGCTACCAGAGAATACGGGAAACCCGCAGCGACTATCTACGGCCATATGGATGTAGTGCCTGCAGAGGGTAACTGGACGCATAACCCTTTCGATACCGAAGTAGTCGGAGATCTGGTGTACGGGCGTGGCGTGTCAGACATGAAAGGGCAGATTGCTGGTATTCTTACGGTTCTTAAGGTGATAAATGACCTTGAACTAACTCCCCAGTTCGACCTGAACTGCATCATGTGCACCGATGAAGAGATAGGTTTCTATCCCGGAGCATACCATCTCGCTCTTGAAGGCTATGTGAAAGGCCATCTGATATGGCTGGAGCCGGGAGCTCAGGAACCGATAATTAACGGTTCAACGGCCGGCTATCTCGATACCGTTATCTCGGTAATCGGCAAAAGTTCCCACTCGGGGAGAAACTGGGCCGGGGTAAACGCTCTAGAGGAGTCCGTACCCATATTAGTCGAGCTTCTTAATCTGAAGGAAAGCATTCAGAGCCGTAAGTCAAAAGTCCGGGTACGCAACTCACCCGATGGACTTGTACCTCTCACCGGACTGTTCAATATCGATATGATTCAAAGCGGCATCAAGGCGAATATAGTCCCTGATTTGTGTACGATAACCTGCAACCGCCGTTACCTCCCGGAAGAAAAATTCGAGGATGTTAAAGAGGAGATAAATCTGGCTATTACCAGAGGTATGGAGAAGAGCAAGGCACTGGATGTCAGGGTGGAATGGCTTCATTCATATATTCCTACAGTCATAGACCAGAATACGAAGTATATGGAGAGGGCAAAAAAGGTCAGAAAGATGGTACACGGCTACAAAGACTTCGTGGTCACGGATAACACCGGCTCCGTTGACCTCGGATTCGCGTTAAGAGCGGTAGGCCATGATAATGCGGTGACATTCGGCACCGGAATGTCTGTGGGGGGTACAGCCCATGCCGTGGACGAGAACATTCCTGTTAAAAACCTTACAGGGATGGCTAAAGAACTGCTTCTGTATCTGATACTTGATGAACCGGTTTAGTTTTGCCATCCGGACTTATTTCTTATTGAAGGAGTTAATAGATGGAAACGGTACTGCTCAGTAAGTCGGACATAGAACAACTGGTGACACAGAAGGATGTGGTCGAGATTGTAGACAAGACTTTCCAGGGTATGGGTGAGGGTAAAGTCATCAACCCTGCAAAAGTCGGTCTGGATTTGGGAGAAGTCGCGCCGTGGCCTCCGTATCAGGGATTTATGAATGCAATGCCGGCATACATCGGCTGGCTCGATAGCGCCGGTATCAAATGGGCAGGCGGTTTTATGGGCAACGCCGGACTTGGTTTGCCATATATCAGCTCACAGATAATATTAATCGACCCTGGTAACGGACAGTTCAGGGCGGTAATGGAAGGCGGTCTAATTACCGATTTACGTACCGGAGCGCAGACTGCTGTTGCGCTCAAATATCTTCATAATCAGAAGTCTATCCGGATTGGATTATACGGTGCCGGAGTGCAGGGACATTATCAGACAATGGCGATATCTGAACTTTTCGATATCGAAGAATTAAGAGTTTACGATATTAATAAAGAAGCTTCCGAGCAATTCGCCAGGGATATGAAAGACAGAGTCAGGGGAGATATTATAATCGTCGATTCTCCCGATAAAGCAGCCATCGGTGACGCAGTAATCAGTATTACATGGTCGAAGGAAAAATTCGTTAAAAACTCGTGGATTATGCCGGGTACGATACTGTTTTCCATGGGCTCATATCAGGAGTGTGAAGATTCATTTATTCTATCCGCCGATAAAATAATAGTGGACCACGTGGCGCAGTGCTTGCACCGTGGGGCTCTGAAAGAGCTTAGTGAAAAAGGGAAAATAACCGAAAAGAACATTTACGCCACTATCGGTGAACTGGCAGCCGGTAAGAAAAAAGGCCGTACATCGGATAATGAACGAATCCTCTGTATACCGATTGGGACCGGCGCTATGGACGTAGCTGTAGCTACTGTAGCCTATCAGCGTGCAACAGAGAAGGGAATGGGCGGAAAATTCACTTTCGTTTAGAGATAACCGAGTAATAAAGCGATAGCAGTCTTATTCCCCCCTTTTTAACTGGAATTCTTTTTGTATCTCATCCAGCGTTTTTGGGTCAGCCAGCAGGTCGATGATAGTCATAGCCATTGCTTTAGCACCATCGAGCATCCCTTTGATGCCTGCTTCCGAAGCTGCGGCATCGGCCATCTCGGGAGAATGTCCCGGTATATCTTCATCGGAAATGCCTATTCCGGCGCAGATAGCCGGCACTAATTGACTGACATTACCCAGGTCGTTGCTGCCTCTACCATCTGTCAGTTTACCGGGTTTACGCGGTTCCACTTTACGTCCCAGCACCTCCAGGTTGGGCTTAAATGTGTTAGCCAGCGTCAGGTTATTTAGAACAGGAAGATAATATCCTTCGCCCCACTTGTATTCCAGGCGGGCGCCGGTAGCGCTGGCAGCACTGATAAAGCAGTTCAGCACCTTCTCCTTTAACTCCTCCATATAGCTCACAGTCTCGGCACGTACCAGAAAAGAGGCGGCAGTGTGAGACGGGATTGCATTAACTGCCTGACCGCCATCTGTAATGATACCGTGGATGCGGGCTGTGCTCTCGATTTGCTGGCGCAGTGCACCGATAGATACAAAGGAGAGAATCATTGCGTCTAAAGCATTTACACCATCCTCGGGTGCTGCAGCAGCATGAGACGCTTTACCGAAAAATTCAATATCTATCGGCCAGGCAGCAAGGGAGCCCGGATTATCATCAAGGATATTGACCACGTTAGACGTTCCCGGATGTATCATCATAACTGCGTCCAGTCCGTCAAAACCGCCCCGATTCGCCATATAACACTTTCCACCCCAGATTTCCTCGGCCGGCGTACCGATAACCATAACGCTGCCTCCGAGCTGGTCGACTACCAGTTTTGCTGCTACCCCGGCAGCGACTGCGGCAGTACCTATCAGGTTGTGTCCGCAGCCATGACCGATACCCGGAAGGGCATCGTACTCACCCAGTATAGCGATGACCGGCTTCCCCCGCCCGTACCTTGCCTTAAAGGCAGTTTTCAGCTCACAGATACCCCTTTCCACCGAGAACCCGTTATCTTCCAGATATCGGGTTAACCATGCGGCTGCTTTGACCTCTTCGAAACCCGGCTCGGGATTATCATGTATTTTCAGGCTGAGTTCCCTGAGGTGAGACCGGTTTGCATCTATTTCCTTTATAACCGAAGCCTTTAGTTTTTCTACATCCATATTCTCTCTCACTAAATTTTATTTTAAAAATTTCTACTCACTTTTTCCGTTTGTTTTAAAGACGCAGAGTAGTGCGTGGCTTGACAAGATATTCGGCCATATTCGTGTCTTTCATAAACTTAACGAATAATGAGTGAAGCTCTTTAGCGACCTCAGGGTACTCCGTAATCACATTCTTCTCCTGCCCGGGGTCCTTTTTTAAGTTGTATAGTTCCGAAAAACCGGGCTCGGCATCATAGAGCAGTGCCCACTCATCGGTGGTGATTGTTGCGCCGGAAGCCCATTCCGATACGCGTTCCACGTCGTCGACCGACCGCACAGTTTCACCGGCGTTAACGAACGGGAGGGCACCGATTACGTACTCCCGCCCGGGCAAAGTCTGGTCCTTCACCATCGGCAGCAGAGACATACCCTCCACTGCAGGTGGTATCTCGGTTCCCATAATATCCAGGACCGTAGGCATTAAATCGACTGCCGATGTCAGACCGCTGTAAGTTGCAGGAGGGGTATCGGGCATATAAATGAAGAGGGGATTTGCCAACAGTTCCTGGTATAATGGCGAGCGTGACCAGACTCCCGGCCCGGTTGCCCAGAAATCCCCTTCGTCGTTGCTTAAATTCGGGTCTCTGGCAAGTACCGATTTACCTATCATACCGCCATGCTCGCCGAAATAGAAACCATGGTCTGTGGTAAATATAATAGCCGTATTA
>CAZIYN010000020.1:0-16201 GCA_964543495.1 uncultured Dehalococcoidales bacterium
TCCGCTGGGGAATGAAATAGAGATGAAAGCGAACATGAGTGGCATCATCCACAGCATCATCTGACTCTGGGCTCTTTGCTGGGGGTCGGAACTTGCAACTGTTGTCATCTTTTGCTGCAGCCACATAGAGGCTCCGACGAGTATTGCCAGGATAAAGTTCGGAGCAGCCAGGTCTAACCAGAGAAAATGGCTGTTAAGCGGAACGCTCGAAAATACCTGAGGCCAGGCTACATAAAGGCGCTGGGAAAGGTTTAAAAATCCTTCGGGAGCGGTTGCCAGCAGCCGCATGATGGACTGGTAAAGAGCGATAAAGACAGGCATCTGGATTAGCATCGGGACAAGGCAGCCGGAAGTGCTGACACCGGATTGTTTCATCAGCTTCATCTGTTCTTCGGCAGCTCTCTGTTTGTCCTTGGCGTATTTCTTTTTAATCTCGGCTATATCACCCTGGAGCGACTGCATCGCCTTTTGAGATTCAATCTGCTTCTTGGTGAGAGGGTACATCAGGACATTAATTACGACTGTAAGGACAACGATAGCAAGTCCGAAGCTACCGAAAAGGTAGTTCGAAAGCATGATGAGTATATTTATTACCGGGTTAAGTATTATCAGGTCCCAGCCCTGTCCGACCCACTCCAACTGATTCTACTCCTCTTCCTTTGCAATTTTTATTGTCATCTCTCTTGTAGCCCCTGACACCGTGTTTATCTCGTAGAGAATGTCAGCGGATGTATGTAAAAATACGTTATCCCGGGAGGCTGCAAGGGGAGAGTATGCCTTCTCTTCAAGGGTAACCAGCAGCTTCTGCCGGTTATTATTCGTATCGATTGAATATATCTTCGATTCTTTCGGTATTTCGCTGGTAGCTACTACAATCAGCAGGTCGTCGACTATCACCGGAGATGAGGATATGGGGCTTCCGAGGTCGAACTCGGTCAGCATATCACCGGTTGCCGGATTAATAGCATAAACTTTACCGTTAAGGCAGCTTGCATATAAAACACCGTTATGGAAAACGGGATTGGCCCAGAACCAGTTTGTAGATTCGAATCTCCAGTTTTCCTCGCCGGTTTTTATATCTATCGAGTACAGATTTCTATCGAAAGAGCCGATAATCACCGACCCGTTATATATAACCGGCTGGGATACGATTGCTCCCTCAGTCGGAAACTCCCATTTTTTCGTGCCGTCTGCGGCCTCAATAGCGTATAGTTTTTTATCGAAAGAGCCGATATAAAGGATACCGTCACTAATGGTCGGGGTAGACCATATCTTATCGCCGGTCGCGAAGTCCCATTCCTTGAAGCCTTCGGCGGCATCAAGAGAATAGACATTGCCGTTGGTTCCGCCGAAGTAGAGCTTACCCTCGCTGTAAACGGTTCCACCGATTACCGAACCGCCGATATACCCTTCTCTGGGATACACCCATCTCGGTTCATCTTTTCCCGGAGAGAAAGCATATATCCTGCCGTTGTAACCGGCAAGATATACCAGGCCTCCGTTGTATGAAGGAGAACCGTAGATAGCTACCGCAGTCGAGGCCTGCGAACAGCCCAGGAATCCGCTGGAAGGCTGCTCGCTGGAAAGATTTGCCGTCCATAAAAGATCTCCACTGTCTATGGAAACGGAGGAAATAGCACCCTCCATGGTACCTATATAAAGGGTATTGTTATCCGTTGCAGCGCCTGACCATCCTCTGGGGACCACCAGCGAGCCTCTTGAGACGCATCCGAACAGGGCCAGTGTGCTTATTATCACAAGCAAAAGTAATACTGATAGCAGCAGGCCTCTTTTTGTAGTTTTTTCGTTCATATCGTTTATGGTACGGGGTCATATCCTCCGGGATTAAGGGGATGGCAGTGGGAGATACGCTTCATTCCCATCCATCCTCCTTTGAAAAACCCGTATTTATTTATTGCTTCATATGTGTATTGAGAACAGGTGGGTATGAAGCGGCATGATGGCGGCATTACCTGTGACAAAGTAACCTGGTACAGTCTGATTAATTTCAGAGTAATCCACTTCATTTTCCTGTTTTCTCTGCTTCATTTATCAATCCGGCCCGGGAAAGCAGGGTTTCGACGGCCTTCTTCATCCCGGCGAAATCCGTTCCGGCTGCTGCCGGGCGGACAATAACAACGATATCCATTGACGGCACAAGCGCCGTTATCCGCATAATCTCCCGCAGTCTTCGTTTTATTTTATTTCTTACTACAGCATTGCCTACCCGTTTATTGATTGAAAAGCCGTATCTGGATACAGGTAAATCATTAGGCAATACTCTTATTACCAGTAAATCGGAAGAAAATGAACTGCCTCTATCATATACCGATGCGTACTGCTGCGACCTGGTAAGGCGATGTTCACTCCTCATCACTCCACTTCCCGCGTACGACCGTGAATGAACAGCATTAGACAACTGTAAGATGCTTGCGTCCTTTCAGACGCCTGGCTTTCAGGACGGCCTGTCCTGCACGTGTACTCATTCTTTTAAGGAAGCCGTGTTCACGCTTGCGCGGAATTTTCTTCGGTTGATATGTCCTCTTTGGCACTCTAATCCCTCAATATTTTCAATTAAGGCAGGTTGTTTTTTGAAAATTGACTGCTTTCGGATTACTCCGCTACAACAGCACCACCTGTGCTGCGCATATGAGACGGCACGTAAGGCAGTAAAGACAGGTGCCTGGCCCTCTTAATAGCAGTAGCCAGGATACGCTGGTGTTTGGCACAGGTACCTGTCCTGCGGCGCGGTGCAATCTTTGCCCTGTCTGTGATATATCCGCGCAACTTTTCAGTATCCTTGTAGTCTATCTCCTTGATTTTATTAGCACAAAAGGCGCAGACTTTACGTCGCGGAACATATCTGGGTCTGCTCCATCTTGTACTCTTTGCTCTTGCTGGTTTTCGTTTTGCCACTTATCGAATTACTCCCTGCTGTTAAATAACTTACTTTATTATACTCTAAAACGGAATGTCATCCGGTTCCAGTTCGTCAGTTCCACTCATATCAGGTGCTGTTGTATCTCCTCTTTCCTCAGGAAGAGGAGCGGCCGACTGCCTATCAAGGAAGCTGACTCTGTCCGCAACGATTTCATTCCGGTACCTTTTTTGTCCGTCCTGCCCTTCCCATGAGTGACTGCGCAACCTGCCTTCAACGTATACCAGCCTGCCCTTGGACAGGAACTGGTTGCACTGCTCAGCAAGTCTGCCCCAGGTTACTACCGTAAACCATTCCGTTTCTTCCCTACGCTCACCGTCGGAGGTCGTATATCTCCGGTTGGTGGCGACACTGAACGAAGTTACAGGTCTGCCATTGGGAGTGAAGCGCATTTCGGGTTCGCTGCCCAGGTTGCCGATGATTATCATCCTGTTTACACTAACCATTATCTCACAACTCCTTCTCCACTCCTGATGCACCTGGAAGAATTATTCTTCCTTTCCCGTTAACTATTCAGTCTTATAAGCAGATGCCTAATAACATTCTCGGAAATCATCAAATTAGATTCCAGGTCTTTCCCCAGTGAAGGGTCTATCTGGATTTTGGCCAGGGCATAATAACCTTCAAGATTATGTTTAATAGGGTATGCCAGTCTTTTCTTTCCCTGTCTTTCTATTTCTGAGACATTTCCGCCTCTATCTGAGATGAAACGGCTTATCGTATCTAATGTACCCTCAAACTCCTCCTCGCTGAACTCCGGGTTGATGATTACTGTAAGTTCGTAGTCTCGCAAATGTGTCCCTTCCTCAACTGTTACTTAACGATAATTATATTTACATATTATTGAAATTTACGTTGCATTATACCACACAACACTGAATATAAACAATATGCCTGATAAGTCTCGAGAACAAGCAGGAAATTCAGCTAAAATTCGCCTTGTCGCCGGGGACTTTTAACCGGTCGGATTATTACGCTTACGCTGTTGCTGGTGTTCATATGTTATGCTATACTTTAGCCTAGCGTATTAACGAAAGGGGTTGGAATTTGGTAGAAGCTGTTTCAGTTAAACAATTGCTGGAGGCCGGCGCACATTTCGGACACCAGACAAGCCGCTGGCATCCCCGCATGAAGAAATATATATTTACGAAGCGTGAAGGCATTCACATTATCGACCTTGAACAAACGGTAACCATGCTTGCCAAAGCCTGTGAGTTCATAAGCGATACAGCTGCCGGGGGCGGAAAAGTGCTGTTTGTCGGGACAAAGAAGCAGGCAGAGGAATCGATTGAAGAAGCCGCTGTTCGTTGCGGCATGTATTATGTCAATCATCGCTGGATAGGAGGCATACTCACCAATTTCGCCACCATCCAGGCACGTATCGATCACCTGGTCCGTCTTGAGGACCAGCAGGCGCGAGGCGAGTTCAATCGTTTACCAAAAAAAGAGGTTATGAAACTAGAGAAAGAAATCACCCGTCTGAACCGGCAGATGGGGGGTATCAAGGAAATGACTGCTCTGCCGGATGCCCTGTTCATAGTCGATCCTCCAAAGGAGAAGATTGCACTTGCAGAAGCCAGGAAGATGGCAATTCCGGTTGTAGGAATAGCGGATACCAGTTGCGACCCTGATGAGATTGATTACCCGGTCCCGGCTAATGATGATGCTATCAGAGCTATTAAGCTTATATGTAATAAGATTGCAGATGCGGTTGTCGAGGGTAAAAACGAACTGATGGTGATTCCGATAGAAGAAGCCATCACCGAACCGGAAGGGACCGAAGGTGAAACTGCCGATGTTGGAGATACTGTAGTGTATACCCCCGATGATGATTGAAGCAGGAGGAAAATATTGGAAATACCCACCGAAAAACTGAAAGAGCTGAGGGAGCAGACCGGAGCCGGAATAATGGCATGCAGAAACGCTCTCGTTGAAGCGGAAGCAGATATGGAGAAGGCTCTGGGAATTCTCAAAGAACAGAGCCTTTTTATTGTAGAAAAGAAGAAAGAGCGTGTTACTTCTCAGGGACTTGTAGAGGCATATATACATCCGGGAGGACGTATAGGCTCCATGATTGAAGTGAATTGTGAAACGGATTTCGTAGCCCGTACGGATGAGTTCAAGGAACTGGCTCATAACCTGGCGATGCAGGTAGCCGCTATGGACCCGAAATATATCTCGGCAGAGGATATTCCTGAAGGAGAAGACCCGGATACAGGGACCGTTTGTTTACTCAACCAGGCATATATCAGAGACCCCAACCTTGCCATTCTGGATGTTATTAATGAAGCCGTTGCTAAAGTGGGCGAAAACATAAAAGTCACACGATTTGCACGATACGAAATCGGGGGCGAATAACATTACCGGCGAGGTATAAGAGATACGGCGATGGCTACTGCTAAATATAAGAGAGTTTTACTCAAACTCAGCGGAGAGGCTTTCAGCGGTAACGGGGACTATGGCATAGACGCCGATGTGCTGGCGAAGGTTGCTCAGCAGATAAAACAGGTCAGGGAAATGGGCGTGGATGTAGGCGTCGTCGTTGGAGGCGGTAATATATGGCGTGGAGCGGAGGCGGAAGAACAGGGAATGGACAGAGTTACCGCCGATTATGCCGGTATGCTAGCTACGGTAATTAACGCCCTCGCATTACAGGACGTACTTGAAAGAGACGGTGTAATTACAAGGACTCAAACGGCTATCAATATTCAGGCGGTAGCCGAACCTTATATAAGGCGCCGGGCAATTCGCCACCTGGAAAAAGAAAGAGTGGTGATATTCGCCGGCGGCACGGGCAATCCGTATATGACCACCGATACGGCGGCGGCTTTAAGAGCCATTGAAATCGAAGCCGAAGTCCTGCTGATGACAAAGAACAATGTCGATGGTATCTATTCAGCCGACCCTCAGACATGTCCGGATGCCAAGAAGTATAGCAAACTGAGTTACCTCCAGGCTCTCAATCTTCAACTGGATGTTATGGACTCGACCGCATTATCACTCTGTCTGGAAAACAAGCTGCCGATAATTGTATTCGATATGCAGACACCGGGAAGTATGGAGAAAGCGGTTATGGGTGAACATATCGGCACTCTGGTATCAAGCGAGAAAGGAAATGTCTGAAGAAACACTTTTAAGCATAGAACAGAAAATGAAAAAAGCGGTTGACGGTCTAAAACAGGACCTCGCCACTATCCGTACAGGGCGTGCTTCTCCCTCTCTGATAGAACATCTGAAGGTGGAATATTCGGGCGCGACACTGCCTTTAAATCAGATTGCTGGAATATCGGTACCCGAAGCCAATATGCTGCTGATTCAACCGTGGGACAAGACTGCCGTCAGAAACATCGAAAAGACGATTCAGGTATCAGACCTCGGGCTTAATCCGATGAGTGACGGACAGGTAATAAGAATCGTTATACCTCCCCTTTCAGAAGAACGGAGACAGGACCTGATTAAGGTAGTGAAGAAAAGAGTTGAGGAGAGAAGGGTAACGATACGCAACCTCAGGCGCGATGCTAACGAAGAGCTGAAAGAGCTGGAAAAGGACAAGGAAATATCACAGGATGAACAGAAACGCGCCTCGAACCAACTACAGAAGATAACGGACAGTTATATTACCGATGTCGAACAGGCCGGGAAAGAAAAAGAAGAAGAGTTGATGCAGGTATAATACAGTATAAACCAGATACGAATATGACTTCTTCCAGAGCGAAAAAAATTTCCCTGCTTCCAAATCATATTGCTATTGTTCCTGACGGTAACGGCAGGTGGGCTGAACGACGCGGTCTGCCAAGACTCAGCGGGCATAAGGTGGGGGCGGAAAATATGCACCGGCTGGTCGATTACCTGAACGAGTACCCGATAAAATACGTAACGCTCTATGGTTTTTCGACTGAAAACTGGTCACGTCCCAAAGAAGAGGTGGAAGGTCTCTTCCAGATACTGGCCGACTTCATTGCAAATACAACCTCCGATATTCACAGTAAAGGTGTCAGACTCCGGCATATCGGACGTATAGGGGAATTGCCGGAAAGTTTACAGAAAGCAATAACCGGAGCCGTTGAGTTAACAAAAAATAATACGGGTATGACCCTTAACGTTGCGTTCAATTACGGAGCACGGGCTGAAATACTCGATGCGGTACGCAGCATTATTGCAAACGGCACTAAACCGGAAGACATTAACGAGGAATTGTTCAATACACACCTTTATACGGCCGGAGTGCCCGACGTCGACCTTTTAATTCGCACCGGTGATGAGTTAAGGCTGAGCAATTTCCTGATATGGCAGACAACTTACAGCGAATATCACTTTACTAGGGTCCTCTGGCCCGACTTTGGTAAGAAAGATATCGATAAGGCGTTACTTTCATACAGCCGGAGGAAAAGACGTTTCGGCGGACTATGATAATCCCGGGAAATTACTATGCTAAAAAAACGAATAATTTCGGCGCTGTGGATTATTCCGGTCCTGATAGCAGCAATATGGTTTAACTGGCCGCTGCCATGGTTTACTTTGTACGCTGCTGTATGGGGAGTAATGGCTGTACGCGAATTCTATCACCTGATATCCGCCTTCAAGGTACCTCCCCTCACCATTTTCGGCATAATATGGACACTGTTGTTCATAGTCAGCCGTGATTCACAGTTGCTGGAGTTTCTCGGTCCGCGCTTTAATACAGACCTGCTTGTACCTTTCCTGCTTACGTCGTCTATAGTCCTGCCCCTGGTCTGGCTGCTTCTGCGAGTCAGGAAGGAAGAAACCTTTGCCAGCTGGGCGTGGACGGTAGCAGGGATTCTGTACGTAGGCTGGCTGCTCGGCTACCTTACAGCGCTCCGGGGAATGGAAGACGGCAGGAACTGGATATACTTTACCTTCTTTATTACATTTGCTTCGGACTCTACGGCGTTTTTCATCGGAAGAGCATTCGGCAGGCAGAAACTGTCACCGGATATCAGTCCCGGCAAGACCCGTGAAGGGGCTATAGGAGGAGTTATCGGTGCAGCCGTAGTCGCCCTGTTTTTCATCCTCCCGACCCCATTGAACCTGCCTGTAAGCTGGTGGCATGCAGTTATTCTGGGAGCTGTAGTGAGTATTTTCGGGCAGCTCGGCGACCTCGCGGAGTCACTATTCAAACGCAACGTAGGAGTAAAAGACTCGAGCGAAGTTATTCCTGGACACGGCGGATTCCTGGACCGGATAGACAGCATTGTCTTTGCGGGTGTGGTGGTATACTATTATGTGGTATGGGTAATGTAGTAAAGAGGATAGCTGTTTTAGGCTCGACCGGTTCAATAGGACAGCAGACTCTGGAAGTCGTCCGTTCCCTGCCGGAGAAATTCGAAATACTGGCAATAGCCGCCGGGACCAATACCGATTTACTTACCGCACAAATCGATGAGTTTCATCCGGATTTTATCTACTACGATAATCAGAACGCTGCTCCTGAACTGACCGGGACCGGCTGCGAGTTTCTTTCTCTGGAAGATATGGCTTCTCATCCCGATGTAGATATGGTCGTTATCGCCACGTCGGGGAAGGCAGGTCTGAATGCTTTACTGGCAGGGGTGGAATCGGGTAAAACTATAGCTCTCGCTAACAAAGAATCGCTTGTGATGGCCGGTGAAATTATTATGAATAAGGCGAGAGAAAACGGAGCCGGAATTTTGCCAGTTGACAGTGAACACAGTGCGATATGGCAGTGCCTTAAGGGAGAACCGCAACCTCCCGAACGCATCGTTCTTACAGCTTCGGGAGGCCCTTTCCGGAATCACACACTCCGGCAGATGGAAAATATCACGCCGGAGCAGGCCCTGAATCACCCCACCTGGAAGATGGGAAAAAAGGTGACCATAGATTCGGCTACATTAATGAATAAAGGCCTTGAGGTAATCGAAGCTCACTGGCTCTTCGATATGCCCTATGAGAATATCGATATCGTTATCCATCCTCAGAGTATCATCCATTCGATGGTCGAATTTGCCGATGGTTCGCTACAGGCGCAGTTGAGTATTCCCGATATGCGTTTTCCCATCCAGTATGCCCTTTCTTACCCGGAGCACCTTCCCAATCCAGGACTTCCCAGACTGGACTGGAAACATGTCGGTAGCCTGACATTCGAAGAACCCGACTTCAGCAAGTTTCCCTGTTTAAAAATGGCGGTTGAAGCCGGCAGAAAAGGCGGCACTTACCCGGCGGTGTTGAACGCCGCCGATGAGGTTGCCGTTGACCTTTTCCTGTCAAAACGTATAAAATTCACAGATATCGCGGGTATAGTCGGGAAAATAATTTCAGAGCACAAACCGGTAATGTCTCCTGTGCTTGAAGAGATTATATCTGCTGATGCCTGGGCAAGAGAAGAAGCTCTTTCATGCGGAGATAATTAATGACCGTATTGATATCCATAGTCTCGTTTCTGGTAGTAATACTTATTATAATCCTTGCTCACGAAATCGGGCATTTTATTACTGCCAGAGCGACCGGAGTAAAGATTGAGGAATTCGGTATTTTCTATCCTCCACGCCTGTTTAAAATACAGCGTGGAGATACCATTTATTCGATAAATGCCATCCCTCTCGGGGGTTTCGTGAAAATGGCGGGTGAAGAAGACCCCGATGTACCCGGCAGCCTTGCCAGTAAAAAGACGTGGGTACGACTTCTTGTTCTCGGTTCCGGTTCGCTGATGAACCTTTTATTACCCCTGCTGCTTTTTTCAATTGCGTATATGGTCCCTCATACAATGATAGCCGGGGATTCTGTGGTAAAAGAGGTGTTTGAGGGCTCTCCGGCGGATATAGCGGGAATAACAGCAGGAGATACGATTCTCAACGTAAATGATAGAGAACTAATAAATAATGTGGATGTTTACCGTAATATGGACCTGAACCTGGGAAAGGAAGTGACCCTGCTTGTGAAGCATTCTAACGGGACGGAGGAAGAGGTAGGGCTGATACCACGCTGGAAACCGCCGGAAGAGGAGACGCCTTCTGGAATGAGAGTATTCACCGCAAACGCGGTTGAAGTGAGGGAGAGTTATCCGTTCTGGGAAGCAATACCCAGGGGAGTCGGAGACTGCATAGAGACTTTCATCCTGTTTAAAAACGGGATAATAAATATGATAATAGGGAGTATTCCTGCCGAGCTAGCGGGACCCGTGGGAATTGCCCAGGTGACCGGCGAGATAGCCCAGGCAGGAATCAGTCCGTTGCTGGAATTTGCCGCTTTCCTCAGTATAAACCTGGGAATACTTAACCTGTTTCCCCTGCCTGCTCTGGACGGAGGCAGGATTATGTTTGTCATCATCGAGTGGATAAGGCGGGGTAAGAGAATTGCACCGAAGGCCGAAGGACTGGTGCACCTTATCGGTTTTGCTCTACTGATGGTGTTTTTCCTGGCTGTCACTTTCCAGGATATCATGCGTATAATCAATGGCGAAAGTTTATTATCATAAAATCTGAAAAGAAAGAAGGGATAAAGCATATGGGTAACTGGCAGGAATATATAAGAAGTAACAAATCGATTCCCGAATGGCCCTACCCCGTACAGTACGATGAAGAACAGGAGATAGAAACAGATGTACTGGTACTCGGCGGCGGAATAGCCGGTTGCTGGGCGGCGATTAGCGCTGCCAGGTCGGGTGTTAGAGTAGCCCTGGTTGAGAAAGGAGATACCGTCAGGAGTGGTGCCGGTGGTCCCGGATGCGACCACTGGGAAATGCCGATGACCAGTCCCCTTTCGAATATGGAACCGATACCCTGGATAAACGACCTAAGGGATAACAGCGGCGGGTATATCTGCGGTATCGGACGGCTTATTCAGTGCCAGGAAGGCTGGGATACCCTCCAGGAAATGGAAAAGATGGGGGGCAAGATACGGGACACCGAGGACAAATATATAGGTGCCATGGGAAGAGATGAAAAAACAAAAATAATGCTCTCCCCGCGTTATCAGCCGGTAAACGCCTGTATCCGTGTCTGGGGGACAACGTTCAAACCGGCATTGAAGAAAGAGTGCCAGCGTCTGGGAGTCAAAGTATACGACAGGGTGATGGCTACCAGCCTGCTTACCGAAAACGGTACCCAGGGTGCCAGAGTTGTCGGCGCTACGGGAGTAAACGACCGCACCGGCGAGTTTATGGTCTTTAAATCCAAAGCGACTATTCTAGCTATGGCGGGTGCCGGTTCTCTCTGGGTTTTCAACACGGAACTTGCCGGAATCACCACTTTCAGGTCGCGCACAAACAGCGGTGACGGAGCGGCTATGGCATGGAAAGCCGGTGCCGAGTTTACCCTGATGGAAAAATCCGGCCAGATGAGACTCGGCACCGGATATAAGCACCACTGGTATGCGGGTGCCGGTGATGCCAGCTACGAGAATGTACCGATTGTGGATGCCAACGGGAAACCGCTGCCTGTTGGGACGCAGGGGTGGGCTGATGCTTCTCCAAGTAGCGAGTATACGGCAAGGATAAGGCAATGGGTGAATATCCGCGACGATATAATGTCGGGTAAATACGCGCTGCCTTTCTAAGGCGATTTTCCCTCTATGCCCGAGATTGAGAGGGAGATAACATGGAATATGATGCTCCAGGAAGAGTCCAAAACGAAGATAATAGTCGATACTTACACCAGGGCAGGATTCGATATCGGACGTGACCAGCTACAGAACTACCAGGTAATCGAAGGGGCGTCTCCCGCGCACTGGCGTTCAGTAGACAGCGGACGCGATAGAGGCGGAGTGGTTGTCGATTGGAATCTCCAGACAAGTCTGGAAGGGCTGTATGCCGCCGGAGAACAAATGCATACTCCCGGAGACCACAGTTTTGCGGCGTCAACGGGCAGATATGCCGGGAGAAAAGCAGCCGAATACGTGAAACAGGCGGATGGTGCAGGAATATCGAAAGACCAGGTAGCCGCCGAAAAGGATAGAGTTTACGCTCCGATTAAAAGAAGCGAAGGAATAGAATGGAAAGAACTCCACGCCGCGATTGCCAGGACAATGCAGTTCTACTGCAGCGAATTCAAGACAGAACCTTTGTTCAATATGGGGCTGGATGCTCTTAAGGATATCGAGGAAAACTGGGCTCCGACACTTTACGCGCTGGACCCTCATAAACTGATGAGAGGTCTTGAAGACCTGAGTTTGCTAACGTACGCGCAGATAGTACTACAGGCTTCACTGGCAAGGAAAGCGAGCAGCCAGTACCTCGATTTCAGGCGGATTGATTATCCTGAGCTCGACCCGCCGGAGTGGAATAAGTTTGTTACTTTGAAACTTGATAAAGATAAAGCAAAAATCGGCGAGTTGCCTCTCGATTACTGGGGCGACTTCAAGGAAAATTACGAAAAATATAATAATGACTATAAAGGCGTTTACGAAGGATAGGAGGTTGTATACCAATGGCTGAAGATAGAGTATTTGCGATACCGAATCCCCCTACACCTAACAGACCGGTAATATTTAATGAAGGTGTCTGCACGGGATGCAACCACTGCGTGGAAGTGTGCCAGGTGGACGTCTTTATACCGAATCCTGAGAAGAAGAAACCTCCGATTATTCTGCACCCTGAGGAATGCTGGTACTGTGGCTGTTGTGTTAACGACTGCCCGGTAAAGGGAGCGGTTGAGTTCAACTGGCCGCTTCAGCAGAGAGGTTACTGGAAGAATAAAGAAACGGGTGAACGTCATCACGTTTAAAGCAATACGTGGTTATAAATGATAATCAAGGAGGCAATACCTGCTTATGGATGCAATAAAGGTTGATGGCGGATATATCTCGGGAATGGTAATCGGGAAGCCGGGCGAGGAAGTCTATGTATACAGAGGAATCCCTTTTGCGGCGCCGCCCGCGGGCGACCTGCGCTGGAGACCACCGCAGCCGGTAATCCCCTGGGAAGGAACCAAAGAATGTACCGAATACAGTAAGATAGCACCCCAGGGCCCGGGTATGGGCGATGCTCCTGAAGTACCGAAAGGCGAGGACTGCCTGTATCTGAATATAGTGTCGCCCACAAATAATCCGGGTGAGAAACTGCCGGTGATGGTCTGGATGCACGGCGGCGGCTATTTTTCCGGGTCCGGGAATGCTCAGATATATAATGGGCCCAGGTTGCCACGTCAGGGAGTGGTACTGGTATCGGTTAATCACAGGCTTAATGTAATAGGACTTTTGGCGCACCCGCTCCTTTCAAAGGAGTCTGAAAACGGAGTTTCCGGGAATTATATGTTCCTTGACATTATCGCCTCCCTGAAATGGGTGCAGAGGAATATCGCAGCTTTCGGCGGTGACCCGGGAAACGTTACTGTTTTCGGCGAATCGGGAGGCGGGGCCAAGGTAGCCAACCTGATGGCTACTCCGCTGGCGAAAGGCCTGTTCCACAGGGCGATTTGTGAAAGCGGTACCTCGGTCGGGAGATTTTCGCCCAGCGTTAATTTGAAAGAAATCGAAGCTAATGGGGAGAAGGTGTTCGCCAAACTCGGTGTGGATAAAGAAGCAGACCCCTTGAAAGCGGTTCGGGCTTTGCCATGGGAGGATATTCTGGCGGCGGAACAGAAAGTGGTGGAGGAACTTAATATCGGCGGACCCGGAGGAGGACTCTGGGACGCGGCGGTCGACGGCTGGTTTCTGGATGCTCCTCCCGTTGAAATATTCGAAGCCGGAAAGCACAACGCCGTACCTCTGATTATGTGTAATAACCTGGGGGAGTTGACTGGTCCCGGTGCGATATTGCTGCCATGGCTGGTCCCTGCCTGTGCAAGGTTGCTTACCGCCAATGATAAAATGGGGGCCGATTCATACGCCTGTATCTTCGACCAGGTGCCTTCGGGGTGGAAGGCAGAGGGATGTGTTGCCCATCATGCACTTGAAATCCCTTATGTTTTCGGTGATTACGATAATGCCAGTGGTTTCTGGCCGTATATTTTCTTCCTGGCACAGGGCGCCGGAGCTAAGACAAGAGAGAATCCGGGACTTAACGAGCGTGACAAAAAGGTATCCGAAGAAATGATGGCAAGGTGGGCGCAGTTTGCCAGGACAGGCAATCCGAACGTGGTAGGACTGGCGGAATGGCCTGCATATAAACCGGATACGGATAAATACCTGTACATCACACCGTCATCGGAAGCTAAATCAGGGTTCTCGAAGGTAGCTCAGGATAAACAGGAAAATACATGATTGAGAGACGCAGGTCAACACCTGTAAGAATAGGCAATGTAACAGTCGGTGGTGACGCCCCGATTGTCGTGCAGTCGATGACAAACACCGATACCAGAGACGTTATGTCAACCGTAAACCAGATAAAGGAGCTTGAGGAACTCGACTGCGAAATAATACGTGTCGCCGTGCCTGATATGCAGGCATCAGAAGCTGTAAAATCGATAAAGAAGGCGGTTTCCATCCCTGTTATAGCTGATATACATTTCGACCACCGCCTTGCCCTGGAATCGTTGAAATCAGGTGTGGATGGACTGCGTTTGAATCCAGGGAACATCGGTGAGTCGGAAAAGGTAAAAGAAGTGGTGATAGCCGCCAGGGAACGGGATATACCGATACGCATCGGGATAAATGCGGGAAGCTTGCCGAAGAACGTAAACCCGAAACATAGTACCGCACAACAAATGGTAGCGGCAGCAATGGAGCAGGTAAATTTGCTCGAGAGTCTCGACTTCAACCTGATAAAAGTATCGCTGAAGGCTTTCGACGTGCCGACCACTATAGAGGCTTACCGGAGCATAGCTTCTCAAATCCCCTACCCGCTTCATATCGGGATTACCGAGGCGGGCACCCCCCGCACCGGTATTATCCGCAGCAGTGTGGGGATAGGGACGCTGCTCTATTCGGGAATCGGCGATACCATCCGCGTTTCGCTGACATCTCATCCGCGTGAAGAAGTAATCGCCGGCTATGAAATCCTGAAAAGCCTAGACCTCCGCCAGCACGGTCCTGTGCTGGTAAGCTGTCCCTCCTGCGGAAGGACGGAGGTGGATATAGTCACGATAGCAGAAGAAGTTGAGCAGCATCTGCTTCAAGTGAAAAAACCGGTGAAGGTGGCGGTGATGGGTTGCATCGTTAACGGCCCCGGAGAAGCGAAAGACGCCGATGTGGGAATTGCTTGCGGCAGAGGCAGGGCCGTCCTCTTTAAAAAAGGCGAACAAATCGCCACCATCGAAGAGCAAGACTTCATCCGCGTCTTAATGGAGGAAGTGGAGAGGTTATAGACTATTTTAGGTAAATGAGACGGGTCGAAGAGAGGGTTACGAGCTCTTTATATAATGAAGTTGTTGTCATTGCGAGCTATCTCGATGTTATCGAGATGCGAAGCAATCCGTGATATCAATGAAAAGACGGATTGCTTCGTCGTCCGCCTGAGACGGACTCCTCGCAATGACTATAGAAACATTCGATAAACATTAACAATTAAACGATATATGTTAAAACGGCGATACTACGTTTATATACTCTCGAACGATACGAATGTAGCATTATATATCGGAGTAACCAGCAATCTAAAGAGAAGGGTATATGAGCATAAAGAAAAGTTAACAAAGGGATTCTCTGAAAAGTATGACATAGATAAATTGGTCTATTACGAAGTGTTTAGTGACCCAGAAAATGCCATAGTCAGAGAAAAGCGACTTAAAGGTGGTTCTAGAGTAAGAAAGAACAAACTAGTGGAATCGATGAATCCTCAATGGCAGGACTTGTACGATGAAATTTGATAATAAAATAAGGCGTTAAGAGGGATTCACCATGAGGGGCGTCTGTCCCTCTTCTTTTACTGTCACCCTGGAGCGTAGCGAAGGGTCTCAGGGTGGTGGGGATTATCAGGTTCCTCCCCACCCTGAGATTCTTCGTCTTCCCGATATAATCGGGACTCCTCCAGAATGACATCTTAGTATATGAAAATCTCCTGCGAAAAAGGAAAAATACACTCTATAAACCGGGAATAGATATATGATGTCAGTGGAGTATAATAAGCAACAGGTATGAAGAAAATGGACTCTGAATTAGCTGAATTTCTTGCTTTTGGGAAACTGCTTGATACAGAGACAGTCAACTGGGGAGAGGAAATCAGGCTTGAAATATCATACTATTCTTCGGATATACTCCCGCCTTTAAAATATATTAGCTCTGTCCGGGCGATAGTGTTCCGTGGCAATTCAGTGATTGTAGTAACCAATGAAATGGGCCGGTATTATATCCTTCCCGGCGGAAGATGCGAAAAAGGAGAATGAGCAATATATTTTTTTGAATCTAATTAAT